>JANZKD010000256.1 GCA_025061245.1 Candidatus Culexmicrobium profundum | reverse complement strand
AATCCTCATAACTAAATTCACAGCCATAAGCATCCTAAACGCAATTAAATTAAATAAAGAACAGGTTAAGGTTAGTTTAGATTTAGGATTAACTAGAGAGCCAATTAAAATTTCACATGAAAATGTTTTAATTGGAAAGTGTAGGATACCCTTGAGCCATTTAAATGAAATCCTAGACGACGATGGAGTATTTATTGTTGAATGCGGCAAAATTATAAAAATAGCCTTCTACAGCAATGGAAAATACTATAAATTAAAATGCGTAGCTGAAAATACAGCTCCAACACTTGAAATTAGTGGAATACATATGCATAGAATCAAAGATACAACACCATGGAAAGATACATTAATGAAAATTAAGGCTGCAAGAATTAGAAGAGGATTAAAAGTTTTAGACATCTGCACAGGTCTAGGATACACAGCGATAGCATCAATTCAAAAGGGAGCGTCGAGCGTATTAACCATAGAAAAAGATGAAAATGTATTAAAAATAGCCTCATACAATCCATGGTCAAGAAAACTTGAAGATAAACGAATAGAAATAATATTAGGAGATGCAGTAAACGTTATCACCGAATTAGAAAGCGAAAGCTTTGACAGAATAATTCATGATCCACCACGATTTGCACTAGCAGGTGAATTGTATAGTAGAGACTTCTATCAAGAATTATATCGAGTGTTAAAGAGAAATGGCATTTTATACCATTATACTGGTCAACCTGGAATTAAAAGAGGATTCAGTATAATTCAAGGAGTAGCAAGAAGGCTGAGAGAAGCGGGATTTAGCTTAACAATCAACCGTTCAATCTTAGGTATAATTGCTTTCAAGTAGCAATTTAACATGTATATGCATCTTAAGTGGCCATTGCTATGCATACTGCATTACTTGTCTGCGCATCAACTTCCTTAGAACCATAAATTTTATCTGAAGTCCAAGATAGCTTATAGAAGGCTTTAGGTGTAAAGTTATTTTCAATTAGAAAATGCTTTAGCTCATTAATAGTAAATGCTCTAAGTACATGATACTCGTGAAAATGATCTTTAAGCTCATTATTTTCAATGACATAGCACTCTAAATCTAGGGTAATAATACTGTTAACCACATTAAATCGACCATTTATTACTCTTAAAATTATAATGTTTTCCCTAGGAGTACACTTTCTAGTAGTATGCCATCTTGGCCTTTGAGCATAATAATATGAAGGCCAGAAATCAAATATAAAGATGCCATTCTTAACCAAATGCCTTCTAATACTGCTTAGAGCTCTAGATATGTCTTCATCAGTAATTAGATAATCAAAGGTGCCGAAAAGACAGATAGCTACATCAAATTTTCCATCCAGCTGTATATTCCTCATATCCTGAACATGAAAATTGACATTTAAATTAAACTCTTCAGCCTTCCTTATAGCTTGAGAAATCATAACTTTAGATAAGTCTATCCCAGTTACTTCATAACCCATCTTAGCTAAGATTAATGAGTGCCCTCCAGTTCCACAGCCCACATCAAGTATTCTTATTGGCTTAAATTTTAGAAATTTATCGAAATACTCTACAATGTCTTTACATTCCTGCTCATAATTTTTCCTATAATACACTAGATCATAATATTCTCCATATTTAGTGTAAATACTGGACATTTCACTTATAATCCTTAAATCTCAAGATGTTAAAGCTTTTGGACAATTATGATTAACGTTAGATATTATATTATTTTAAGCCCTTTAGTCATTAAAAGAATATCTGCAAGATAAGGTTCAAGAATTATTAGCAATACCAATCTTATCAAGTCAGATATCATTCCAACTTTAAACATATTCCAAGACTTAACATATCTTGAAGCATAAACTATGGCCATCGGCGGAGTTGTACTAGGAAGTGCACTTGAAATAGATGATGCAAGTGCAGCTGAGATTACTGCTGGTATCGGATTTATTCCTGCACCTCTAGCCAGAGCAGCTGCTAAAGGACACACTATCAGTGAAGAAACAGTGTTCGAGGCTGGATAAGTTATTATGAAGCCTAAGAAAGCACTTAAAGCCGATATTAACCAGGGATTTTTAATCCATTCACCTCCTAAACGGGTTATCATTAGTATAAGCCATTCTGAGAAGCCACTCTGTTCCAAGGCTCTACCCATAGCAATGCCTCCACCAAAAAGGAATATTACATTCCAGTCAATCCCAGTTTCAATATCCTCCCATGTCAATAACCGTCTACCATCAGCCTTCAATAATCCCAGTAGGAATAATGCTAAAACTGCAGGTAACACTTCAGGCAGTGCACTCCTAACTGCAGTACTAATAGGTTCAAGTTGGGGATTAACATTAGAAATTATAGACAATATTCCTGGAAGAAGCCATAAAGTTAAAGTCAAAAGGAAAATTGAGAAGACAAGTTTTTCACCCTTCCCCATAGGCCCTAAAGATTTTCTCTTCTCACTTAACAATTGAATGTCTAAAGCTATCTCCTTAACTTCAACTTTAATAACCTTAAATACAACCAACCAGGATATAATTAGCCCTAAGAAAGCATGTAAACTACCTACTATAAACCAGTCGAAAAATGTCAGAGTAATATTAGGGAAATACTCTTCTATAATCTTCTTAGCCACCAAATTTGGAGGAGTACTTATTAATAGGAACATTGCTCCAGCAGTTGCAGCTTGACCCAATGCAAGCATAGTGGCTTCTGCAAATTTACTACCCCGAGTAAAACCGGTTGAAACTAAATAGGCTAAGACAATAGGATACATCAAAGATGTTGAAGCAGTAATTGAACCAGTAATCGTCAACATGAATGTCGGTATGCAGGCTATTGAAAATGCCTTTAACATTGGACTTTTACCCTTATAAATAGTTGAAAAGTAAAATGCTATTCTCTTATCCAAATTCCAGACTTGAAAAGCCTTGGCTAATACGAAGCCTCCCATGAAAATCCATATTATTGGATCCATAAAAGATCTCAGAGCATCACTCCACTTTATTAAATCCAATGAAGCAAAAAGTAACGGAGCTAGAAGTGCAGTTAATCCTAGTGGAATATACTCAGTTATCCACCAAGAAGCAATCCATAACAATATTCCAAGTGAAATTTGAGGAGCAGTTATAAAGGGAGCATTAACAGTAGCTGCGGCTTCACCAACCCAAGGAAGAGGAGGAAGTATGGAGAGAAATATGAATATTAAGGGACCCACCATGAATTTTGATAGGTCCCTAAGCCTGCTCACCCATAAACCCTCCTTTACAAATGTAAAAGGAATATATAAATATGACCTCCATGGAATTATCGGGTCATCATCTAAGGGATAATAATTGAGCATTAATTGCTACAATTACTGTGCTCAGCGACATTAACATTGCCCCAATAGCAGGACTCAACAATACACCTAAATTATAGAGTATACCAGCTGCAAGAGGTATTGCGAAAATATTATATCCAGTGGCCCACAATAAGTTTTGAAACATTTTCCTATAAGTTATCTTCGCCAACCGAATAATCCTGGCAACATCTCTTGGATCATTTCTAACTAGAACAATGTCAGCAGCTTCAATGGCAACATCCGTCCCAGCACCAATGGCAATTCCAACATCAGCCTGTGCTAGAGCAGGAGCATCATTAACGCCATCTCCAACCATGGCGACAATCAATCCCTTCTTCTGCAAGCTCTCAATAACCTTTGCTTTTTCATGAGGTAGAACCTCAGCAAAATAATCATTAAGACCAAGTTCCTCTGCAACCCATTTGGCCACCTGCTTATTATCTCCAGTAAGCATCATACACTTAATATTCATCCTCTTCAACTCTTGGATAGCTTCACTAGATTCATTTCTAACAATATCTGCTAAAGCTATAGCACCAACTAATTCATCACCTATAAGGAGAAAAACAATGGTTTTACCTTGCCTAGAAAGCTTACTTATCTCTTCCAATTCAACTTTAATGTCATGCTCCCTTAAGTATCCAGGCCCCATAACTTTTACATCTTTACCATCAATAACTCCCTCAACACCCCTCCCAGGAAGAGCCTTAAAATTCTCTACGTCAAGCAAATCAATAGATTTTTCTTGAACACTTTTAACAATGCCCTCTGCAATTGGATGTTCAGAATATTTTTCCAGTGACGCAGCATATTGTAATATCTCCATTTCACTTAGACTACTAATCTTAACAATGTCTGTTACACCAAATCTACCTTCAGTAAGTGTACCAGTCTTATCAAAAACTACTGCTTGAATGTTCCTTGCATTCTCAAAGGCCATTCTACTTCGAATTAACAATCCATTCTTAGCTGAAATCGAAGTTGAAATTGCAACTACAAGGGGAATTGCTAAACCAAGAGCATGAGGACAAGTAATAACCATAACTGTAACTGCCCTCTCCAATGCAAAGTCGAAAGATTCGCCCAAAACATACCAAGAAATCAAGGTTAATGAACCGGCTAATAAAGCAATAATCGTTAAGTAAAATGCAAATTTATTAGCTAAATCTTGAGTCTTAGATCTACTCTCCTGAACTTGCCTTACAAGCTCAATTATCTGTGATAGATAGGTTTCCTTACCTGTCTTTTTAATCTCAACAACAAGTGAACCTTCACCATTTATGGAACCACCTATAACAATGCCACCCACATCCTTCTCAACAGGCTTCGACTCCCCAGTTAACATAGCCTCATTAACACTACTACGACCACTAACAACAACTCCATCAGCAGGAATCTTCTCACCCGGCTTAACTAAAACTCGATCCCCACGCTTCAACTCACTTAATGGAACATCCTTAATGGAATCATCATCTAAAATTAAATGTGCCTCAGTAGGCATCAATTTAACCAGCTCTTCAAGAGCTTTAGAAGCACCCATCACCGACCTCATTTCAATCCAATGACCCAGCAGCATGACATCTATAAGCGTAGCCAACTCCCAGAAGAATACACTACCCTTAACACCAAAAACAACTAAGCTACTATAAACATATGAAATTATTATGGCAGTACCAATCAAAGTCATCATTCCAAGCTGCTTCCTTCTCACCTCATCAACTAATCCCTTAAGAAAAGGCCAGCCGCCATAAAAGAAAATAAAACTTGAAACAACAAATAAGACGTAAACATCACCATAAAAACTTAAAGCTTCAAGGTTAAGAACACTTCTAATAAGAGGAGATAACAGTAAGACGGGAATCGTAAAAAATGTTGAAACAATAAATCTACGCTTAAAATCCTTAATCATCTTCATATGACGACTATGTCCTTTATGTGAAAACTCAGTCTTCATACTCATAATATCACTTCAATTACTCCTAGACGAAAATCAAGTTTAAAATACCATGAGAATAAAGCTGAGAAAATATATTAAATTTATTATTAATAAAATGGAAAATATCATTAATCATCTGAACTATACTATTAAAATCAAATAATTCAATAATTATTAGAAATATACATAAATACTGGTGAAAAGATGCC
>JANZKD010000227.1 GCA_025061245.1 Candidatus Culexmicrobium profundum | reverse complement strand
TCTACCTAAAAAGCCGATAAATTCTTCTCTATGCCATCCTGCTCCAATTCCAAAAATTAGTCTTCCCTTTGAAATTATATCTACAGTTGTTGCCATTTTAGCTAAAACAGTTGGATGACGATAGTGTACGCATGAGACTAGTGGTGCCAATAGAATTTTATATGTAACCGCAGCTAATCCTGCAAGAGTAGTCCAGCATTCTAGTGGGTGATTTTCTTTCCCCAATGGGTTGGCCATATTCATGAAATGATCAGTTATTGTAAACATGTCAAAACCTAGTTTCTCAGCTGTTAGACATAGTGATTTCATTTCATCAAAATTTTTGCCTTCAGGTGGGATGTGAACTGCAATATTAATTGCACCCTTACGTAAGCTCATATAACCACCAATAAAGCATAACTTAACACGCTAATAATTATATCGGGATTGCTCATTCAATAAATTTAAATTTATAATTTACAATTTATAATTGGTAATTAAAATGCCCTCAACGACTATAACCATAAAGTATGAGACAAAAAAACTGTTAGATCGCCTTCGAGGCGATCTGTCTTGGGATGAATTTCTAAGAAAAATGGCTTTAGAAGAATATAAAAAACGCATCAACGAGGCAGTAGCTAAACTACGTAAATCGAGGGATAAACGTGATTTTGATCTTGAAGAAATAAAGTTGAGGTTGAGCTTAAATGAAGATACTTCTAGACACTGACGTATTAATTGACATTGAAAAGGGAGTAAGTGAGCTGCCAGAAGGCGACCTCTATATTTCAATAATATCACTATACGAGTTCATACGGGGAAGAAGTGATTATATTGAGGTTAAAGACGTACTGGAAGACTTGTTCACAATAATTCCTATTGACAATAATGTTCTTATAAAGGCAACAGAAATATGGCGAAAGCTCAAAAAACAAGGTGACTTAATAGATGATAGAGATCTACTAATAGGAGCAACAGCTATCTCAAATAAAATTCCACTACTTACAAAAAACACCGAACATTTCAAGAGACTTCTGAATTTTGGCTTAAACTTTTATGAAAATATTTAAAATCTTCTTTAATTGTAGAGCATTTCGATTTTGAGAGTTTGAATATAAGAAGCAATATAATAATCACGGTTAATATGATAGCTAATAGCATCCATTTATTTCGGAATATCCTCAAAGGATGAACCTCTGGACCTAAATCTACATTGATGTAAACTAAATTCATCTCTTTTACTATTATAAAGAATATGTTATCCATGTAATATAGTGATGGATCCACAACTATTCCATCCGTATAAACTAGATATCCTGTATCTTTATCATATAGATAAGATGGACCAAAATATGATCTCCCCACCTTTAATATAGCCTCAATCACGAAGCATTCTTGATAGTTATTAATTACATACTGTACTGTTTCTCCTATAATTTTACCCCTAAAAGTATAGTTAGAAAATGAAACAACTATAAAGCTTTCATTTATTGACCGAGAATTTAGAATAAAACCTGATACACCTAACTTTTCCATATTAGGTGAATATAAAACTCTTAATTTCCTGTTCAAATAATAGGATGAGCTATTATAATAGATAATTCCATTGTTACTTTTTACACTTAATAATAAGTTCATTAGCCAGAAATCTTTATTAATGCTGTTTAATGTAATATTAAGAATACCTTCAAAAGCACTTTTGCTGCTTCTAGTGTATATAGCCGGACCGTAAAGTGAATCAAATTGAATAACGAGTATTTTTAAATTATACGATAAAGTTATTTTGGTTGTGTTTTCAACTTTTATAAGTGAAAAGATATGTAAAGTATTTAATAATATAAATATTATAAAAAATTTTTCTTACTTTTAATCATATGAAACTGATGTGTATGCATAGGCAGTAGCCCACCAATCATCTCCCCATGCACTACTAAAGTGAGCTTTCTTCTTACACCAAGCATATGACTTTGTAATTACAACTTGAGTTGCATATATGTAGTCTGGCCAAATTCCCCAACAACCATCAGCTTCACCTTCGCCATGTCCTGATGTATATTCTTCTGGTTTAGTTTCATACGCCCATATTTCCGCATAGACACTCCATATTTGAAATGGGTTAAAGCAGAGTCCCCACTTCTCATCTTTGCAATGATCACGTACTGGATCTGGATCATCATCGCCTGCTGTATATGCATAAACATATTGAAAGTTTGTTATGGATATGAATGTTATTAACAATAGAAATGCATATATTATATATTTTTTCACATAATCACCAATTTTTATTATTTTAAAACGTAATATATATATTTCTATTAAATAAGTGACGATTAGTATGAAAGACTTAGTAGTAATGGAAAGATTGTATAAAAACTTCGATGATGTAGTTGCTTTAAAAAATATAAATTTAAAGTTAGGAAAAGGCATAATTGGTCTTATTGGTCCTAATGGGTCTGGTAAAACAACTCTTATACGAATTTTACTTGGCCTCATTAAACCTACATCTGGTAAAGCCTACTGTTTGGGTTTTGATTGTTGGAAGGAAAGTACTAAAATTAGAGATAAAATTGGAGTTATGCTGGAAAGACCAATATATCCAAAATCTCTTTCATGTAGGGATTACTTGCACTTTATTGCTGAAATTAGGGGGCTTAACTATTCTGAAACTATTAAGCAGATTGAAGACGTTTTAAGTTTTGTTGAATTAGAGGGTGAAGCTCATCGAAAGATAAATACTTTATCTGCGGGTATGCAAAGAAGATTTTCTTTGGCATGTGCATTAATGGGCGATCCCAAATTATTAATCCTCGACGAACCAACAGCGAATATGGATGTTGATGGAAGATTGAGGATGCTGAATAAGATTAAAGAAATTTATTATAAAAAAGGGATAAGTGTAATTATTTCGTCTCATATTCTACCTGAATTAACTAAAGTATGTAATTACATTGTATTTATGAAAAGTGGTGTTATATTGGATCATGGACCCGTTGATTATTTGACCGACAAATATAAAATAAGAGTTAATGAACGTGATAAAATTGAAGCCTTATACTTGAAACTTGTAAGGAGAATTTAGATAATGAAGAACATGTGTTCAATTGCAAAACTAGAGTTGAAGGAGAGGTTTAGCTTTCCCTTTTTAGAGATTTTGATCGTATTGGTTTTCTTTCTTCTCCTGCCAATTGATTTTGCAAATAAATTGGAGATCAAAACTTCAATATTAGAATTGTACACATTGAGGGATGTTTATCCATATATATTTAAGGCCATAGTATATTTGAATATTAAGTTATTAAGATATCAATATTCAATCATAAGTTTGTTATTACCAATAATCTTCGCATATAGCATAGGTCATTCAATAGAGCGAGGTGAAGCTGAAACCATACTAATAAATCCAGTGAGTCGATTTGAATATCTGTCAGGGAAGCTCATTGCCAATATTTTATATAGTCTAATTATATTTTTGTCACCAACTATATTAACACTATTTTTAGAGCTGCCAGGATTAATTGACCCAATTAACTACTTTGGTTTATTTGTCTGCTCAGTCATAAATATCCTATATATTTCCTCAATTGTAACATTTTTCTCAATTATAATTAAGAGAAATTGGTTGATATCAACTATAGTTTCAATCTCACTATGGTTTATTATTAACTTTATGGTGGAGCTTGGATATGTTTCGTATCCATACTACTATATTATTCCAGTTTCATTGATGAGAATACTATTTATACTTACGTTATCTTCAGTTATAGCTAAATATCCTAACATTATCATTGGGTTTTTAGGGCATCCTTTAGAGGAAATTCCAATAAACTTCATTTTATTGACTGTTTTATCTATAATACTGCTTTCATTCCTTATTTCATTTATAGTATTTTGTAAATTTGTCGAATTTGAAAGGTGAAAAGATGAGGACGAGAAGAATCGGCCAAGTATCTCTTATAATCTCAATATTACTCTTTTTATCATTAGGCTATTCCAGCATGACTAATCCCAAAACTGTTTATCAGTATGGTAAGAGTAAAATCGCCCCTTTTCCAGCCTTTCCACCCTTAGGGATTAATCAATCTGTTAATGAAATTATAATAATGAATGCAGCCGAATATGAATTTTACTTTGAATATTTAGGAAATGAAAGTGCAGTTTTGAATGTAATGATATTTGATATAGAACGTTTTAATAATTGGATTAACAGTTATAAAAATAACGATACATTGTTAAATAAGACTATATATTTAGATAGGGATCATCAAGTTGTGGAGATGAAATTCTCAATTGAGATCCCGAATTTCTATGTAATTCTCATTTATAATGTTGGTAAGTTCCCATTTTATGGAATTATAGCTAGAAGACAAGTTAGTTTTGATTATTTTAGGCTAAAGGTGGCAGTGATTATAGGTGTTTTAGGAACTATCTTTTATATTTCTGGATTTATTAGAGATAAATTTTTAATGCGTCGATAATTTCTATTAAATTGATACTGGTTTTTGGATTAAGTTTATGGAAATATTTTTAGTCTTTTATCGTTCAAGTATGAATGTTTTCTCATGTATTTTTTCTGTTGGTATTCTTTCTATTAGCATTAGATCTCTAATGTCCTTACTTATTCCAATGACTTCTAATTGTTCGGTTAGTTTTATTGCTTCCTCAAGTTTTGTTAGTCTCTCGGCGTAAATTGTGAATAGTTTGTCTCCTTTCTTGACGTAGTCGCCGAGTTTTACGTTTAATAGTATTCCTGCTCCCTTATCTTTTGGTGCTCCTGCAGTTCTTGCTAAATGTGCTATGTCTCTATTGTTTATCCAAACAATTCTACCTTCTTTTGCTGCTGTTATTATTGCTTTTTCTCTTCCAATTGGGATGTCCTCAATTTTTATTTTTGGATTTCCTCCTTGTGCTTCAATTATTTCTCTAAGTTTTCTTTCAGCTAGTCCTTTTCTTAATATTTCTCTTGCCTTCTTCTTTCCATTGCTTTCTCCAACCATTTCAAATAGTATTCCTGCTAAGTTTATTGCTTTTTCTTCTAGGTCTTTAGGGCCTTTTCCCATTAATGTTAGTAGTGCTTCTCTGGCTTCTAGGGCTGGTCCAATAGCGTATCCTAGTGGTTGTTCTCCGAAGGTTATTGCACATTGAATATTCATGTCTAGTCTTCTTCCTAGTTCTATGAATTCTTTAGCTAGTTCATGTGCTTCACCGATGGTTTTTATTTTTGCTCCTCTTCCTGTTGGTATGTCTATTACTACGTAGTCTGCTTCCATCGCCTTCTTTTTGCTTATTATTGATGGTAGAAGTAGTGGGTCTATTGCTAGGGGGTATTCTACCTGGATGAATAGATCGTCTGCTGGTGCTAAGTCTAGTGCTCCTCCCCAGACTATGCATGCATTAACCTTGTTCACTACTTTTTCTATTTCTTCTAGAGATAGGTTTACTGGGCATAATACTTCCATTCTGTCTGCTGTTCCTGCTGGTGATGTTATTGCTCTTGATGAAGTTTTTGGTATTGTGTAGTCTGCAGCTGCTACTATTGGAACTAGTAC
>JANZKD010000223.1 GCA_025061245.1 Candidatus Culexmicrobium profundum | reverse complement strand
GAATTTACTCTGCAAGATTTATGGGTGATAGATGTTACTTGGTAACCTTCAGGAAGGTTGATCCACTTTTCGTAATAGATTTGAGTGACCCTGAGAATCCTAGGGTTTTAGGTAAGTTGAAGATTCCTGGATACTCTGATTATCTACATCCAGTTGATGAGAATCATATAATTGGTATTGGGAAGGAAACTGTTGAGGCTGAGGAGGGTGACTTTGCATGGTATCAGGGAGTTAAGATTTCATTATTCGATGTTTCTGATCCTGAGAAGCCTAAGCAAATTGTAAGGTATGTTATTGGTGATAGGGGGACTGACTCACCCATACTGCGTGATCATCATGCATTGCTCTTCAGCTTGGAGAAGCATTTAATGGTTATACCAGTATTGCTTGCTGAAATTGATTCTGAAAAGTATCCTGATGGTGTTCCTCCTAATGCTTATGGTGACTTTGTTTGGCAGGGAGTATATGTCTTTAATGTGGATGTAGATAACTTGACTCTCCGGGGTAGGATAACTCATATTGGGGATGAGGATGAGTTTTTGAAGAGTGGCTTTTACTTCTCTTCTCCATATAGCATTAAGAGGGCATTATACATAGGTAATATATTGTATACGATTTCAGATGGGATGATTAAGGCATGTGATCTTGGAACCCTTGATGAAGTGAATTCAATAGTTTTAATGGATTTATAATGAATTGTGAAGCATATGGGAAAAATGCTGTTGAATTTAACTTGTTGTTGGCTTAATTTTGAATAGACAGTATGGATCTCCCTTTGCTATGCATTTTACTTCTATTGCTACCACCTTTGTTTTAAATAGTTGGCTGAACCATCCTGCCAGTAATCCTCGCATGAGATGTGATTCACATTTGTTTGAGCCTTTGAATAGTTCGCATTCGAATAGGTCGTAGATTTTTATGGTGGCTTCTTTTCTTTCAAGGTCTATTTCCTCTACTTTCATTACTCCGAAACCTGATTGCTTGAATAGTTCTTCGAATAGTTTTATTAGTCTTTCAGTTTTTCTTCCTGCTATTTTTCTATGTCCTCTTTGAAATGCATTTAATCCCATGTCGAATCCTTGGAGGTAGAGTAGTGTGTTGAATGCTGAGCCTAATTCAAGTCTTGCTCTCTTAATTATTCCTTCATATCCTCTTTGAATGAAAATTATTGCTCTTTCACCTAGTGCATAGAGTGGGAAGAAGTATGTGTCGCATATTACTCCATTGAATAATGGTTTTATTAGTTTTACATCTATTACGTAGGGTTTATCCTTTAGTTCTTCTAGTAGCTTGTCTGGATCTATATTTTTCCCAGTTATATCTGCGTATATGAAGCCTTCGAAGGGTGCTTGGGGTTTTACTTGGGATATGTCGAAGCCTAGTATTGATATATTATTTACTGAGAATACTGTTAAGAGGTTTACTACTACTCCTGGTACGTCAATTGCCTTTGATTCTAGGGTGAAGTGAAATCCAATTACATCTTTGTTGGGGAAATGATAGAAGGAGTCTATTTTGTATGGTTTATGGATTCTTTCCATTTCCACCACATTTTATTTCTCTAAGTAACTTATTTTTCCATTAATAAATATAGTTAACTGATTTTAATATGCTTTAACCTAAATTGACAAATATGACCTTCTCAATATTATGTTGGAGTTGATTTGTTTGAGGATTAGGAGGCTTAAGTTATCTGAAGTTGATTTGATAGCTAAGTTAATGGTTGATAAGTATCCTGGTGAGGATATTGATGCAGTTAGGGAGCATGTTGAGTGGCATTTAAAGGGTTTTCCAGAGTTTTGTTTAGCTGCTGAGGAGAAGGGGAGACTTTTAGGCTTCATTATCTGTCATTTACATGAAAACAGCTTGGAGATTGAAGAACTTTATGCAGTTAAGGGTAAGGAGTGGATTTTCAAGTCATTGATAAATGAGGTTTTAAGTAGAATACCTAAAGTTGACACTATAACTGTTTGGATTGATAATTTTAGGGAGCTTATTGAACGGTTAAGATAGAGGGTTAGACTGGTATGAAATAAACGGCTAGGTGGCTAAGCCTCTCCTACGTTTCGTCCAGTAAGTGTAGAATATTATCCAAGCTGTAGTTATTGGTAATATTATTTTAAGCCATGTTGTGGTTCTTATCACTGCGAAATATGCGTTAAATGCTATGTATGCTATTATATTGATGTATAATGCTCTTTTCTGCCATCCATATCTGTTAATGACTTTGATTGCATTTAATGCTGCATAGCCTTTCTCTGTTAAGATGTATTTTCCATCTTGATTGACTGTTATTAGGTTTTCTAGTTTCTTGAGGTGGAAGTCTAGTTTACCACTACTTTTAATGTTGAGTTTTCTTTTAAGGTCGGCGAAGCCCAATGGTTTTTCAGCTAATATTTCCAGAATTCTTATTCTTGTTGGATGGGATATGGCTTCAAATATTTCATTTGCATTCATTTTCTCATGTTAATTATTTTGTTGGGAGTAATATAATTCTAGGCTTCTTGACTTCTACTAGTCTTGCCTTGAACTTTTCATTGTTTTAATGTAATATAATATAATGTTTATATTTTTATTTGAATTTAATTTAATTGAAAATGCTGAGGCATCATTTGCCTATGCTACTACTATGTTTAACTGTCTTGTTTCCTATTTTCTTATTTCCATCTTCTGTTTGTGGTGGAGATGTTGTTTATGTTGAGTTTTTTGGACGTGTTTGTGATGGTGTGAGTTTTACTGGTATTGGGAATGCTTCAATATTTGTTTTTGTGGATGCCTCCCCAATTGCCTATACCGTCACAGATGGTGATGGATACTACTCCTTGAATTTCAGTGTTGCCTCGGCTGATTTACCTAATATTGGTTTGTGTGCATGGTACGATAATGATTCTACTATTGGTTTTGATTATATTCCCAGTGTTAGGTGGCCGATAGTTAAGGGTGGTGGGAGTTTTAGAGTTGACTTTAACTTGTATCCTGCGGCTACTATTAATTGTAGTGGAATTTTCTTTCACTTGAATTTCAGTGTTGTTCCTAGTCTTAGATTTGTGGTTGTTGATTTTAGTGGTGAGAGATTTAATTTTGATGGTGCCGTTAATGTTTATGGACATGTTGTTCATCCCAAGCTTCCTGAATGGTGGTTGAGGAGGTTTACTTTTTATGAGGTTTCTTTTGACCGTAGGCTTGAGTTTATCTTGAGGGCGATTGGAGTTTATGAGAACACTATTATTGTTCCAGCTAATTTCCCCTTTAACGTCTATATTGAGGCTACTTTTTTAGAGGAGGTTAGGAGTTGGTATCAAGTTAATTATGCCATGACTCTGATGTTTGATGAGCCTGTTGTCTTGAGTCAAGGCGGCTTTTTAAATGTCTCTCTACCCGTATTGTCTTTGAGGCGTTCTTTTGAATATTTATATGATCTTTACTCGTCTGTGGAGTTGGATGTGGAGAAGGCTGAGGTTGAGGGTTTCTATGCTACTTCTCTTAGGAGGCGTTTGAGTAGGGTTGAGGGATTGTTTTATGATGCTAACTTAACTTTCAATAGGAATGATTTTGCTGTTTGTTATGGCTACTTGAGGGAGGCACAAATCATACTTCTTAGCATTAAATCCTATTTGAGGTGGGTTAGAGGTGAGGCTTACAAGTCTATTTACTTTTTAATGGTTTTCATTGCTTTGAGTTCTCTGGCTTTAGCTTTTCTTTTGACTGAGAAGTCTAAGTTTAAGGTTTTGTTTTCCTATTTGATTGCATTTTTGCTTTATATTCTGCTTCTTTATGGTTACCCTTGCTTCCTGTTTTTCAATCCAGTTTTCACTTTTATTGGTGTTGTTGGTTTTGTTTCACTCTTCCTTTTTATCACCTATTTCCTAAGTTTATCTGAACGTTTTTCTTCAAGTATTTTTGAGTTTGCCTCCTTGGCTAAGAGGAATTTGAGGCGTAGGAAGTTTAGGTCTTTTATTTATCTTTTGTCTTTGACTGTGTTTGTCGCTTCTCTTCTTTCTCTTTCCTCTCTTTCTATTGAGTATGATGTTTCTGTTAATTCTGGTTTTAGCGTTTTTGATGTTTATGGTTTGAGTGTTGAGAGATATGTGCCTTCATACTATGCTGGTTATGATCCTCTTGCTTATCCTTATGGTTTGCCGGTTAATTTGGCTGTTATTGATTTTTTGAATTCTACTGGCTGGGTTGATTACTTTACCTTTAGGTGTGAGTCTAGGCCTGCTGCTTTTCCATGGGGTTCTATTAATTCTTCCTCTGGCAGTTTGCCTTTGAGTGGTTTTATTGGCTTTTCAAGTGTTGATGATCCTGTTGCTAGAGTTTTGAGTGGGATTCTTGTTGATGGTAGGTTGCCTATGTATGAGGGTGAGGTTGCTATTAGTGCTAGGGCTGCTGATTTGTTGGGTGTTGATGTGGGTGAACTAGTTTTACTTCATGTCACGGTTAGTGGGTTTAAGTTTTCCTTTAAATTTAGAATTTCTGGAATTTTTGACGACGAGTTGATGGAGGGGTTGAGTGAGCTTAGTGGCCGTCCATTTTTACCCTTCAAGTTTATTGTTGAGGTGAGGGAGAATGTTGGTTTACCCTTCTATGAGGTTGTTCCATGTAGTCCTAGTGAGGTTGCTGTTGTTTCTTGGGGTGATGTTGAGAGGTTAGGCTTGGTTATTACTCGTGTCTTTGCGTTTATGGATTGTGGTGAGGATGAGTTATGGCTCATTGCTAGGTCTGTTGCTCTTAGATTTAATGGTTATTTGGCCACGGTTTTTAGGGGAGGGGTTTTTGATAGTTTTATTTTAACTGAGGTTTTTAGGTTTAGTGGGTTTGAATTATATGTTATCTTATTGTTGGTGGCTTTTAATGCTTCTATAACTTCTGTTGCGAATCTGTATGAGAGGAGGAGGGAGGTTGTTACTATTTCTTCGCTTGGCAGTCCTCCTTCTTCGCTTTTAATGATCTTTGTCTTGGAGTTTATTATTTTAGGGTTGATTGGAAGTATTCTTGGATATGTTGCTGGCTTTTACTTTTATAGGGTTATGAGTTTTCTGTTTCCCATTGATGTTAAGCCCAATGTTTCTTTTCAATGGCTTCTCTTCTTGATGATTGTCGGTGTCTTTGGATCTCTTTCCGGTCCATTGTTTATTTTGAGGTCTGCCCTAATTGTTTTGCCCTCTAGGATTTGGAGGGTTAGGGCTGATAGAGTTGTTGGTGAATCTAAGAATGTCTGGGTTTTCAATTTGCCAATTAAGATTTCCCCCTGTGAGGTGGAGGATTTCGTTAGTTTTATGGAGGTTAGGCTTAAAACTTATGTTCCTCCCTCAAGTGAGGAGTTGAGGTTTGTTTCACTTGAGCTTCCTGGTGCTGGTGGACCTAGAGTTTACAGATTGGTTTTCACATTTGATGATATGGGTACTGGGGGTGGGGCTATTAGGAATATGGGTAGAGGAATCTTGGAGATTTTGGTGGAGGATGATTCATGTAGGGTTGTTTTGAATGTTAAGTGTATTGGACCGTCTCCGTCTAGGCATGCTCG
>JANZKD010000246.1 GCA_025061245.1 Candidatus Culexmicrobium profundum | reverse complement strand
GAACTCAAAATAAAATATATTCTAGTGGCATCAACAAGGGGAACAACTGCATTTAAAGCATTAGAATACTTTGATGATTTAAAGGACAAAATTAAGTTAATAATTGTCACTCATGCAGGTGCAGCTGAATATGATGAGAAGACACTGGAGAAATTAAAGAAAAGCTGGGCAAAAGTATTAACATGCCCTCACGTACTAGGCTGGGGCGTAGGTGATGCATTAAGAAAGAAGTATCAGGGATTCACAGTTGATAGGATAGTTGCCGAAGCATATAGAAGATTTAGTGAAGGAGTGAAAGTTGCAGTTGAAATGGCATTAATGGCAACAGATGCAGCACTTGTCCCACCAGGAGAGGAGATTATCGCTATCGCGGGAACTGGAAAGGGAGCAGATACTGCATTAATAATAAAAACAGCATACACAAGAGATTTCACTCAAATGAAGATAAGAGAAGTAATAGCAATGCCCAGATAATTAAATCTATGAAACATCAATACACTACAGAACTCTTGCTTTGGGAGCAAATTTTTTAGCGATAGGATTGGGATAATCATCAGTGTAATTACTTATGAAATCAATGAGGATATTTCTCAGTTTTTCTTTATTTCTAGCATTAATTGATATTTTGATTGGCTTTAAAGGAGTGGCCCAAGTACTGCCACTAAGCATTAATGTTTTTAGTTCATCGTCACTGAGCAGTGCATCAATAACCTCAACTGATAGAACGAAGAAGTGCTGATCCATGTAGCATACTTCCATGAAGCCTATACGTTGACCATCACAGAGAATGTTCCAATTTTCGAAATCCCCTACACTAACGACACCTTCTACTTCAACCATTATTGTCCCATGAAATCTACGTTTAAGTGTAACTTTCTTACCGTCCACAGCTTCTAGAAATTCTTGGCTATTTGCAAATTTTTCGAATTCATTTAGAAAGTTATGCCAATTCTTTACATTCTCAATCAATAATTGAATATTACTCACATTAGACACCTAAATTAAATTATTCTTCCTGTTTAAAGAAGTCTTCAAGCTTAATATGGCTTACTCTTGGCGGACCATTGGATAGAAGCCATTTTTTAATTTCACTAGGCTTCTTTAAGCGTAGCAATAAATTAATCGCATCATTATAGAGAGTAATTAATTTATCGATATCCTCGGCGCTATAATTTTGAAATGGAATTATAGCGTTTTTCGCATAATTTAGAGCTTTAACTGCATGATCTAAATCAATATTGCCTAGGGCAAAATGACTTAAAATATCTTCAATTTTTAAGAAAGCTTCCTTCACACCTCTATTAAACTTCCTACCTTTATTAAGGGGAGGAGGATTTGGATTAAAGCGGAGAGCCGATAAGCTAAAATGTAGAGGTGACGGATGCCTCATAGGTGGTTTAATGAAGAAATCTAATTCTCTTTGTTTATGAAGCTTAAACAATTTAAGTTGTTTTTGGTTTTTCTTAGATTCCTTGGGGTATGGACCAATGGTTTTGTAAGCTTTTTTAGCTAAGGCGTCTGCTTCTCCACTATCGTATTCACGCCAGTTAGGGTTGTGCTTAAAATTATCTGGGTTAGTCCAATTAAAATCGAAATCATCAATTTCATACGGCTTAAAGGCTACGCATACAACATCTAATTGTTTATGTAAACTTAAGGGAGCTGTAAAAACCCTTTGGGGATCCATCAAGTTTTCAACTTTAATTTCAACGTTAAATGTAGAATTAATCTTCAATATGGAGGTCTTAATTTTCTTGATAATGTAGTCAACAATACAATATGCAGCATTAATTGGATTAATTTTTTCATATACCTCATTTGAAATTGCATTTTCATGGATATGTACATGAGCACCTCTACCACTCCACTTAATGTAGACTGAGTTGGATACACCTTCATCTTTAAGGGCATTAACAATAATTTCGATAACTTTAATTGTTGCTTTCCACCATTCAGGCTTACTATCAATATCCCATGTAGGTGTTCTTGCATAGACATTTTCATAATAATTGAAGGCATCATTCTTCGTCTTTAATTTGTAATATAGACTTGCAGTTGCATAGAAAGTTCTAGGCCGTAAACCACCAAATCTTTTTAGCAGCCTTAACACATCATTTGACGATTCTATTGTAAGAGGACGACTTCTTTCATATCTAACTAGTAAGGGTCGATTATCATCAGTTTTCTCTTCACAGTGAATTGCAACCCATCTATTTCTACAGAAATAAGCAATCTCCTTCTGGACCACTGGATTTTCATAGTGCTTCCTAACATCAATAGGCATGTGTTTCACTTCTTTAATTACAGTTATCTGGGATAATTATTGTACGACGAATTATTTAACTTGACCATTCAATCACAATATTGCTTCAAGTTTATCCTTCAGATCCATATACTCTTTAACATATCTCATAGCATCCTTCAATTTAATTGGTTTCTCAGAATCTATCTCACTTTTAATGCTTAATGGTAGCTTAGTTATTGATTCATGAGTATCACCACAATAATATTTTGTTTTTATTCCTCTTTCCTTCAATCTTCTATCAATCAAATCGCTAGTTAACGATTCTAAATCTATTGATTGAGAAGCATAACTGAAGCCCCAATCTGAACCATAACTGAAGATAAATTCTCTAGCATGAATTACATGCTTAAACACTGATTTCAGGGTAGCTGCTATATTTGCAAAGTGGATTGGAAATAGCCATTTTGAAATAGTTGGTGATTCGCATTGAATAGATAAAATCCCATTTTCAGAAAGTTTTGAGGAAATAAGCTTGAAAAATTCCTGCGTGTATAATTTAGCTGAAATAAGACTTATGGGATCCGTTAGATCTATGATGATTACATCGAATGGAGAACCATTCCAATCTTTAATAAATGCGTATGCATCCATAAACATTAATTTAACTCTTGGATCATCGAATGATCCCTGATTGATTTCAGGAAGATACTCCCTGCAAACTTCGACAACTCTCTCATCCATATCAACTAAGAAGACTTTCTCAACTGATGAATATTTTAAGACCTCTCTTAAAGCACATCCATCTCCACCACCCAATATGGCTATTTGTTTAGGATTAGGATGCGCAATCATTGCAGGGTGAACTAAAATTTCATGATAGATATGCTCATCCAATGATGAGAATTGAGGTCTACCGTCTAGAATAAGTATTTTTCCAAATACTTTATGGTCGTATAATTCGATTAATTGGTATCTTGATTTCTCCATATAAATTAGCTCTGAAAATGAAAATCCATGAAAGTAGTTTGGTGCTAAGATTTCAATGAATATTCTTTCAGTGTTTAAATAGCTGAAAGTCCCCTTCATAGTAGGTCAAAATAACTTGCAATTAGGGGGAAATAAAGTTACCTATAGAAATTGCATTGATACCATTTATGTGAATAAATACCCGCAAAAGAGTATGCATAGTAGTTAATGCTTAATTTTTAATACTTCAAATAATTATACCATCACCAGTGATTATTATGTCGGATCTAAAAAGTGAAGCTTTAAAATGGGTTGAAAAATTGAAGGATGAAATTTTAGGAATTAGTGAATTTCTCTATGAAAATCCGGAGCTAGGTAGTGAGGAGTTTAAGGCTTGTGAGCTATTAACCTCAATTCTAGAAAAACATGGCTTCAAAGTTGAAAGAGAATTTATGAATATGAAAACATCGTTTAAAACTTCTTTTAAAGGTCAAGGAGATAAACCTAAAATTGCCTTTCTAGCTGAATATGATGCTCTACCAGAAATAGGTCATGGATGTGGGCATAACATTATAGCAGCAACAACAGTTGGAGCTGCCATTGCAATATCAAAGGTTCTACCTAAAATGAATGGTGAAGTGATAGTTATCGGGACACCGGCAGAGGAGGGACGTGGACCATATGGTGGAAGCAAGGTGATAATGGCTGAGAAAGGAGCATTCAAAGATATTGATGTCGTATTAACAATGCATCCTCTATCGGGAGGGAAGGCAGGTTGTAGACATGGAGCACTTGCGGTGCAATCATTCAAAATAGTTTTCAAAGGAAAAACTGCACATGCATCAGCAGCTCCGCATTTAGGTATAAATGCTCTCAATGCAGTAATGCTGATGTTCCATGGAATAGACTGTCTAAGACAGCATATTAGAAAGGATGGTAGAATTCATGGAATAATAGTTAAGGGTGGAGAAGCAGCAAATGTGATTCCAGACTATTCAGAGGCAGCAATAACAGTGAGAGCAGCAGATCTAAAATATTTGAATGAACTCAAAGAGAAGGTTTTTAACTGTGCTAAGGGAGCAGCATTAATGACTGGAGCTAAAGTTGAGATAGAACCGTTAATGCCACTTTATAGAGAAAAGGTAATCTATGAAACTCTCGCAGAAATACTTGAGAGAAATCTTGAAAAAGAAGGCTTTAAACTTGTAGATCCAATTGAAATAATTAAGATTGGGCCATTAGCATCAACAGACTTTGGAAATGTAACACAAGTGGTCCCAGCAATCTCAGCAGGAATACCAATAATAGAAAAAAGGATATCATTACACACACGAGAATTTGCTGAAGCAACAATTAGTGAAAAGGGAAAAGAAGCCACCATAAAGTCAACTAGAGTATTAGTTGAAACCGCAATGGACCTATACTTAAATCCGGAACTCCTTAAAAAAGTCAAAGAAGAATATATGAGGAAGGTAAGAAGAAGTGGCAGTTAAAAACTTCAATGAAATAAAGTGGGAAAAACAAATTATGGTAGAAGAAAAACATTAATAACACCACAGGAAGGCGTGAATTTAACAATTAGATACGTTGAAGTTGAAGATACAGTAAGACCACACCAGCATCCAAATGGAGAAGTACTCTTCGTTTTAGAAGGAGAAGGAAAATTTCATTGCAAAGGAAAGACAATAAAAATAGGTGAAGGTTCAATCATAGTAATCCCACCAGAAACCATTCAACATATAGAAAGAACTAGCATAAAGACACTTAAAATGATAGCAATATTTCCCGGAGAACCATAATAACATTAAATCATGAAATGGTGATGAGTGAGTAATAGAAAGAATATTTCATCTTTACTATTTTTATATAAAGTTCCTAGTGAAAGTCGGCTCTGCCCATAAATTCGGTTAGAGTAATATAGTCTAAGTTTACAATTATTTCTCTGGTGATTTTATGCGTGTTTTGAAAGTCGAGGATTATAATAGGATTATCAGTGTTGTTGATCCACAGCTTTCCCCATCAAGTGATAAAATAGCTTTCGTTACAACTAAGGTTGACAGCAGTAAGGATAACTATATAATGAATATTTGGGTCATTAAAAGTGATAGCGGAGAAGTAGTGTTATTCACTAAAGGCGATAAAGACTGTTGGCCTAGATGGTCTCCCAATGGTAGACAACTTCTATTCATTTCTAAAAGAATTTTAGGAGAAGAAGAAGAAGGCAGAGAGCTTTGGGTTTTGAATGTAGGTGGTGGTGAGCCGAGACTTATTTGTAAACGTAGTGAGGGTATTGAGCTTGCGCAATGGTCACCTGATGGTAAAAAGATACTTTTTATTTCAAGGGTTATTGATGAAGAATTTGAGAAGGATGTT
>JANZKD010000248.1 GCA_025061245.1 Candidatus Culexmicrobium profundum | reverse complement strand
AAAAATCTCGAGAAGGGAGGAATTGAAATCATAAGAAAATATTTCATCGCTGGATCCCTATCAAATCCACCTGAAGGCTTTCCAAATCAGACTGCATATTATGTTGGATATAAAGTCATTGAGGAATATCTTAAGAAAGTTTCACTAGAAAAGTTTCTCTCACTTGCAGTTGACGACGTAATCTCAAGTAGTAAATATTTTCTATAAACTTCTAATTAATGCGCTTTCTATGTAATTGATCCTTGACAACAAAGTATATCTGAAAATTATTAGCCTGGGTTGGGTTTCGATGTTATATCTGCTATCTACGACACGTATTCTGAAACATTTCCACCATGATGATTTATGAAGTTATCTTTCATAAAATGCTACGACATGTGAAGAGAATTTTCCTCTCTAACATTAGATAGTTTACCTATGCAATTTTTGAAAAAATGTTTAGTTTTAATCTCGTCATAGGTAATTTATTAAACTGTCAATAAGATTTCCGACAATTATTTATCGAAAAAGTTATGGGTTTAAATTCTTCTTTAGTAATATAACTTAGTGGAGGCTCAGAATTGGGCGAAGAAATAGTCTATCTCACCCTTGATAGAAGGGAATTCGACCTCATAGTCATGGCATTAAAGATCTATGAGAAAGTTACGGATGATAGAGCAGTTAAAGTAGAAATATTGAAGTTAATAGAGAAAATCTCTAAAAAAGTAACTGAAAAACAAGAGGAACAAAAAGGACAGTAAACTGCTGAGCAAATTGTTATCCATATTCTATCTTTAATGAAGATAATTTGTCAGCACGAATTATCGTCCACTTCTTTTGCCTTCTCCTCTTCCATTTAACTGCAACATAAGCCTTAAAGCCAAAGGCTTTACTAAACTCCAGTAGACCTTCAATCTCACTTTTATTCAAGTATATTCTATCATTCTTTGTCTCCTTAACTTGATATGCACGTTTATCATCACCCTTTGCAGCTAAAACATCGCATGGAAAACCTCTTCCACCACTAATCGGCAACCTAACAGCATAGAAACCATTCTCTCTAAGCTTCATCACTAACTCTATTTCAGCACGATATCCTCTTCTAAATGCCATTGCTCTCAATAAAATATAATGAAAAAGTAAATATATTCTCATCTAATTCAATTGCAGGAAAGGTTATATACCGTTTCTTCCAATGCAATTACTTGACGGTGACCTAGTTGTCAAAATCACTAGACGAATTATTTGACAGAATTCTACGATCAAAAATATTCAAGAATAGAGAGCTGTTAAGACCGGATTACATACCAGACGAACTACCACATAGGGAAAATCAAATATTATCCCTAGCCAAGATTTTAGCTCCAGCCCTCCAAGGTGAAAGACCATCAAATGTCTTCCTATATGGATTAACTGGAACCGGTAAGACAGCCGTAACCAGACATGTCCTAAAGGCAATTAAGGAGAGAAGAAGACCAGACCTAAACTTGACAACCATTTATATAAACTGTAGGCATGACGACACAAATTACAGGGTCCTAGCTAGATTATGCGAAGAAATAAATGTAAATGTACCCTTCACAGGATTAGCCACAGCAGAAGTATTTAGGAGATTTAGAGAGGGAGCAGAAAAACTTCAGGGAATAATAATAGTAGTACTAGACGAAATCGACGCACTAGTCAAGAAAAGTGGTGACGACGTATTATACAAGTTAACACGAATACACACTGAATTAAAGAAAACAAAAATATGCATAATCGGTATAACAAACGATCTAAAATTCACCGACTACCTAAGCGCTAGAGTCCGCAGTACATTAGGAGAAGAGGAATTAGTCTTCCCACCCTACACTGCACCAGAACTTGAAGACATATTAAAAATGCGTGCAAGAGACGCCTTCAAACCAAGAGTACTAGAAGAAGGTGTCATAAAATTATGTGCAGCACTAGCAGCAAAGGAACATGGAGATGCACGTAGAGCACTAGACCTACTAAGAATAGCAGGAGAAATAGCAGAGCGCGAAGGAATGGACAAAGTAACAATAAACCACGTGAAGAAGGCGCATAGAGAAATAGAAAGAGATAGAGTAGTTGAAGTATTAAAAACACTACCATTACACTCGAAGGTAGTAGTACTCTCAATATATCTACTCAACAAAGCTGGGAAAACAAAGGCAACAACAGGAGAAGTATACGGCATGTATAGATCACTATGCAATAGACTACGACTAGATGAATTAACTCAAAGAAGAGTAAGCGACCTAATAAACGAACTAGACATGCTTGGAATAATAAATGCAAAAGTAATAAGTAAAGGCAGATACGGCAGAACAAAAATAGTCAAACTAAGCATAAGCGAGAAAAGCTTAAGGGAAGGTCTACTTGAAGATGAATTCCTAAGCAGAGCACTGGGGTAAAAACTTGAACTACATTCTAGCCATAGAAGATGGAAAACTACCATCTAAACGACCCAAAAGAGGAGAAAAAGCACTTCTAATCGGAGTTAAAATGAAGAAGAATAGAATTGAAGCAATATATTGCAAGTCAATTGAAGTAGACGGACTAGATGTCACAGAAGCAGCCATGAAAATCATATCAAATGCAAAACCCATAGACATCATATTATTAGGCGGAATATCATATGCAGGATTCAACATAATAGATGCAGTAAAAATATGGGAAGAAACAAGAATACCAATAATCATAATAAGCAAAGAAAAACCAGACAATAAATCCATACTATCAGCACTTAAAAAGCACTTCGAAGACTGGGAAGTAAGATGGGAGAAAATTAAGAGAGTTCTAGCAAAATCCAAAGGTATTCATGAAGTATACCTGAAGTCAGAAAAGAATCCAATATACATCGAAAACATTGGAATAAAAAGGGAAGCTGCAGGAAAAATATTAAGAGAAAACACTATATGGGGAAGAATACCTGAACCAATAAGAGTAGCAAACATAATAGCAAAAAATATTTCAACAACATTTTACGCCCTAAAAAATAAAAATCCCACTTGAATAATTATACTTCGACAGCCCCGGTAGCTCAGCGGCAGAGCGGCGGCCTTGTAAGCCGTTGGTCGCGGGTTCAAATCCCGCCCGGGGCTCCAATAAACTTTGACCCTAATATTCTAAGGATGAATCAACTTTCTATAAATAAGGCTTATATAATTATGTGCATATGCACATAATAGGGATATAGATGAAGGTGGCTATACCTACAAATGAAAAGAAGGGTTTAGAAGATAAAGTATCAGAAATATTTGGAAGATCCTCAACATTCACGATAATAGATGTGGAAGGAGAAGAAGTTAAGAAAGTAGAAGTTATAGAAAATCCAGCTTCATCCTATCCATATGGTGCCGGACCAATTGTTGTAAAAACACTAATTGACATGGGAGTAGATGTCATTATAACATGTAGGATAGGGCCAAGTACTTCAGCCATCCTAGAAAGCAAGAATATACCTGTATTCAAGGTGCCACATGGATTAAGTGTAAAAGAAGCCTTAGAAAAATTTTTAGCAGAAAGGAAAAAGCAACCTTAAAGTTACAGAATTTGTATTACAATATCAATTGGGTTTTAAGCAGCATTTGTTAAAAGTAGCTCTATAAATATTTGATTCTTACAGTTCATATAACCTTAACATTTATTACATAAACTTTGACGGCATTCAGACAGATAGAATATAATTTTTAGTAGATTAGCAAAATTTAAATTTGAATGTGAAGCATGAACTTGTGGGCCGGTAGCTCAGACTGGAAGAGCGCCCGCTTGGCATGCGGGAGGCCGCGGGTTCAAATCCCGCCCGGTCCACCAAATATAATTCAGTATCCATGAAGCCATGTAGAATCATGTAATTTAATGTAACATCACAAGTTATCTTATTCTCACACGATTAACCTTCTTATTTGCCCAAGAGTATCGCCTAATACGCTTTGATCTTCCAAAACCACAAGCTGCACAATACTTCTTCCTTATATGGTAGGAGTGTCTCCCACATCTCCTACATCTAATATGGGTTTTCCCCTTACTTCTCTTTCCAAAGGACGTTGTCCCCTTAGTCATTTTATGTCACCTATGAAGTCGTCGGCGAGATTAGGATAACATTATCTCCGCGAATTATAAGTGTTCCTAACTTCTTAGACTCACCATTACTTGATAGTTCCTCTGCATCTTCTAGAACTAGATTCAAATGTTGATCAAAACTCTTCAATATCCCTCTAAAAACTCTACCACCCTTAAGTTTAACTAAAACTAACCCTCCAAGGGACTTAAATAGAATTTCAGAAGTAGTGGACTCTGCCATCTATATCACCAACACGTTACTTGTCATGCTTAGTTTTAACTCTATAATTTAAAAGTAACGGTTAATATTAAATTTACTCGATAAAGAGGTAAAGTGAATATGCGCATAAAGCATAGACACTTCTTAAGAGCAAGGGAGGCTAGACAAATAATAGAAATGATTAAAGAGAAATATCCGAAACTATTTAGCAAAATAAGAAATCAATTAAAGAAAAACAATATAGAAATAATAGTTACAGATCTAAACCATAAGATATACCTAATTAACAATAAAGCCATAATCATAGAAGTAAATGGCAAAATAACTATGCCATCCATAAATTCACTACAAGCATGCAATGAAGATTTACCGAGAATAGTAGTTGACATGGGAGCTATACCCTACATAGTTAATGGCGCAGATGTTATGGCTCCAGGAATAGTTAAAGTTGATGGAGAATTCAATGTAAATGATGTAGTTTCAATTGTAGATGAAAAGCATAATAAGGCGTTTGCAATAGGCTTAGCCCTAGTTACCTCTGAAGAATTAAAAAACATGAAGAAGGGAAAAGCTATACGTAACATCCACTACGTTGGAGATAAAATTTGGAAATTCCTACAAAAACACAGTTTACTTTAAACGAACAGTCTCCAGATTACGTGGCACATAGGTGTTAACCTTAAATAATTGATGGAATGTCTCAGCTAAATTAACTGACTTAGCCTCTTCTCCATGGCAGACTATAACTTTCTCAGGTTTAGGAGTAATTCTCTTCATGAAACCTAGCAATTGTCTCCTATCACTATGCCCTGAAAATCCTTGAATTGAATGCACTCTTAAATTCACCTGGATAATCTCACTTTTACCATACCTATTAACTATTGGTATTTGCTTCACACCGCTCACAACCCTACGCCCCAGTGTTCCAGCAATCTGATATGCAACGAAAACCACTGTATTTCTTGCATCAGGAGCCATCAACTTAAAGTATTCTAGTGCTGGACCTCCAGTAAGCATGCCTGAAGTTGCAATTATAATGCATGGATCACCTTCAATAATTTCTTCTCTCTCAGCTCTTGGTGGTACAAGTTTGAATAACTCATTGTTGAAGGGATTTTCTCCTTCATGAAGCATTTTATCCCTTAGAATTCTAGACAAGTTCTCTGGATAGGCCATGTGTATAGCTGTTGCCTCTTGAACCATACCCTCAATGTAAACTGGAATCTCTGGCAAATACTTCATTGAAAAAGCTTCATTTAAAACCAACATTATTTCTTGTGCACGACCCACAGATAAGACGGGAATTAAGACTTTTCCATTT
>JANZKD010000241.1 GCA_025061245.1 Candidatus Culexmicrobium profundum | reverse complement strand
TTATTCAGCTCAAACTTATGATCAAGTTGTTAAGCTTGAACGATGGGGATGGGTTGAAATAGCTGGTTACTCGCATCGAACTGATTATGACTTAAAACGACATATGGAGTATAGTGGTGTGGATTTAAGAGTTTTTAAGCCGTTTTCTCAGCCAATAATTACTGAGAAATTTGTTGTTAAGCCAAATATGCATGTTATAGGTAAAACGTTTAGAGGTGACGCTAAAAAAATAATTTCTGTTCTTCAATCAATGAGCTCTGATGAAATAATTAGTGAACTTAACGGTAGGGGATTTATTGAAATTTTAGGCTTTAAGTTAAATAGAGATTGCTTTATTATTACTAAGGAGAAATTTGAAGTTAAGGGTAGGAGATTTATACCTCAAGTAATTGAGCCGTCGTTTGGTGCAGATAGAATAGTTTATGCTACCCTGGAGTATGCTTTTTCTGAAAAGAATGGACGTATAGTGCTGAGGCTTCCAAAGGATGTTGCACCTATACAGGTATGTGTTTTTCCATTAGTTAACAAGGATGGATTACCTGAACTTGCTTTTCAAGTATATGAGAGGCTTAGGAATAGTGGTTTGAGAGTTGAATATGATGATTCAGGTTCTATTGGCCGGAGGTATGTTCGGGCTGATGAAATAGGGGTTCCAATAGCTGTTACAGTTGATTATCAATCCTTAAATGATAACACTGTTACTTTGAGGGATAGGGATACTTGGCGGCAAGTTAGAGTTGGAATTAAAGATATTGATGTACTTATTAAGTCATATATTGAAGGAAGAGTTAAGTTTCATGAATTAGGTCCTCTTGTTTAGTTTCTTCAATTTTCTTTAGTTTTGTGAGTTCGATCCAGACGTATACTGGTTCAATTAGAGCCCACTTTTTACCATTTATTTTCCTAATTTCAACTATTCTACCCTTTGTTTCAGTTACTGGATAAATGACTCTATCTCCAATCTCTAGTTTCTGTTTTTCCCTTCCCATGTTCTCCAGCGTTTGATTAAAATATAACTGTGATTTAAAATTTTATGTCAGGTGATAATATGAGTAGACCGCCAGAGCGTAGACTTAGAGTTAGGAGAATTCCTGAAATTGAGCCTGGAACTGCTAAGATGAATCCACAAATGATAAATGAGCTCCAGATAACTGATAAAATTGAAATTGTTGTTGCAGGTAAAAGAAAATGCATTCTGGAAGTTAAGGGTGATGAGAAAGTTCCCTTAAGGGAGGTTTGGGCAAGCGCTGAAGAGATGAGAGGTCTGGGAATAGCTGACAACTCAATAGCAACGATTAGGCGTCCATTAAAAATGTAGGAGTAAACTGATGTCCTTTTTAATTGTTGATGCTCTAGGTTGTGGTAAGGGGAGAAGACTAGCCACTTTAGATGTTATTGGATCAGGGCCTAGAATTATTGCTGGCGTATTAGAAAAGCATGGTTTTAATGTTCGAGTAATACACTATAATACTCTTATTTCAAATCCTAGTGTTTTGAGGGATTTTGATTTTCTATTGGTTAGTGCTATGAGTGTTGATTTTCCAGCTGTGAGGAGAGTTAAGAGTTTATGGGACAAGTTTTCAAGGGGCTTAGCTATTATAGGTGGTCCAATAGCTTCGGATCCGTATGATGCTATTGTGAGGACTGGTTTTCCTTTAGCGGTAATTGGTGAGGGTGAGGAAACATTAGAGGAACTTTTGCCATATATCTTGAGAGGCGAGTTGTCAAGAGATAAATTATCTAAGATTAAAGGAATTGCATTTTCTGTAGAAAATTGTTTTCAAGTAAATCAGTTAAGGCCGATTATGAGTAGAGACAAGTTAAATTCATATTTTCCTTCGGTGAGAGCAGTTAGAGAGTATCCTAATTTTTTTGCCTGTAGAGTTTACGTTGAGGTTGTTAGGGGATGTAGTAATTATTATAGGACTACTTTTTCTCTTCCAGATGGACGGAAGTGTATTGGTTGTGATCTTTGTAGAAGTGGAGACTTTGAGGAGAGATATAATTGTCCAGTTAATATTCCTCCTGGTTGTGGTTATTGTTCTGTTCCAAGTCTTTTCGGTCCTGCTAGGAGTAAGTCAGTGAATTTGATTGTAAATGAGATTGATGAATTGATAAAGATTGGTGTTAGACGTATCATTTTGAGTGGTTCTGATTTTCTTGATTATGGTAGAGATTTATTAGTTGATCCTAAGCCGCTAACCAATCCTAGGGATCCTCCTCCTAACATTGATATGATAGATGAACTTTTATCTTCTATACAAAATGTTGTTGGAGAGGCTAAGTGTAAAGTTTTTATTGGTATTGAAAATGTTAAGCCGTGTTTAGTTAATGATGATGCTGCAAGAATTCTTGGCAAATATTTAAAGGGTTCGCCTGTTCATATTGGATGTGAAACTGGTTCTATTAAGCATGCATATGCATTAGGTCGTCCATCTTCTCCTAATGAGGTTATTAGGGCTGTAAAAATTTTGAAGCGTTATGGTTTGAGACCCTATCTCTACTTTATTCATGGTCTTCCTGGACAGAATTTTGAAACTGCTAAAGCTACTGTAGCTGTTATGGAGAAGGCTGTTTCTATTGGTGTTGAGAAGATAACTGTGTATCGCTTTCAACCACTTCCAATGTCTGCTTTCGGTAATTTTCCTAGAGCTCCTCCTGCCTATAAGGATCCAGCTAGCTTTATGATCTGGGATGCTGCTAGGAAGTTGAATGAGAAGCTTAAAGAGAAACTTGTAGGAAAGATTGTTGAAGCTATTGTCGTTAAACCTTTTTCTAGAAAAGTTTCTCTCGTGGCCTATCCATTTAGACATGGACCCGTAATATATGTTAAGGCTCCTCACGAATTTAAGGAGGGTTTGATTGGTAGGATTGTGAAAATTAAAGTGACACGGGTTATTTCAGATAGAACTGTTGAAGGTGAAATCTTAGAATAGTTTATCAGGATATTGCTTCTGCACCTTTTAGCAAGTATTTTATTCCATAATACGATGCTGCTATTGCTGTAACTGGTATGTCAAACCAGAATGTAGCTATTCTAGCGAGAATAGATGCAGAGGCTGCTATGTCTAGAGGTATGCCAAAGGCCAATAAAGTTGTTGTGAATGCTGTTTCTAGTATTCCAATCATTCCTGGAATCATTATTGGAGTCATTTGCACAAAGTCGCCTATGACTATTGTTAATGCAGCTACCCATATAGATATTGGATAGTTTAAGGCTAGAAATACTACGTAGAATATAGCGACGTCAACTATCCATGTAGCTAAGACTGCTATAAAAGCTGTCAATAGGTATAATGGTTTTCTTCTCAATTCAAGGAAGGCGTTTTTAAAATCTGATATTGTATTTGAGAGTGAGTTTACAACTTCTTCACTTTCATATACGCGTATGATTTTGTTTATTCTTCCTTCAAATCTTCGATAGAGTTTTATTAGCATTTTTTCTATTAGGTCTGCTCTATGGCTTAAATATAGTATTCCAGCTGCAAATGCTATTGATAATAATATTATCAATAAAAGTAGAGTTCCTATGGTTCCTAGAGTAGTGTATTTGGCTTGAATGACTGTGAAGCTTGCAGCTGCACATAGTATGAATCCTACTGTATATAATATTCTGTGCATTACGACTGATGCTGCACTGTATCCGATTGGTACTTTCGCCTCCTTATTAGCTAAAACTACTCTTAGTAGTTCTAAAAGTACACCTGATGGTGTTACATAGCAAGTGAAAATGCTTGCTAATGAAACTGTTAGAGATGTTTTAAATGATACATTGCATTTTATTCCTTTGAGGAGTATATGCCATGTTAATGCGTAGAAAACTAATCCTGCAAGATCTAGTATTAATGTTATTGTAAAGAAGCCTAAACTCATTTGCATGATTACTGCAGCTATCTTTCCGAATCCTACGTAGTATAGTAAGGCTATTATTATAATGAAGCCTACCATATAGGATGCTATGAATATTATCTTTTCTTTACTTCCACCCGCGTATCGAAGCATTTATTCCCCGCCTAGTTTACAAAGTATTAGTAAAATGGATATAAATAATGATTGCTCATGGCTGGAGGATTGATTTCATGGATGAGATGCTTAGAAAAATCATAGCTAACCTAGTAGATTCACGCGTTATAGTTTGGAGTATAGATGATTCTCGACGTTTATATAGAGAGGGTTTTTATGGTAAGCCGGTTGAAGTTAGGAAGCCTAAAGATGCAAGTTTTTCATGTCCACTTGAACTGTCCTTATTTGAGGCTCTCTACTTAGTTGAGAAGGGGGAGATTATTGTTGTGGACAGTGATGGAAATGAGATTTCATATGAGTTTCTTCTAAAGATTGCTAGAGAGAATTACTCCTTGTTTGATGATATTTATCATGTCTATAAAGATTTGAGGGATAAGGGTTATGTTGTTCGACCTGGAATTAAATTTGGAGCAGATTTCGCTGTTTATGAGTATGGTCCTGGGATTGATCATGCTCCCTTTCTAGTTGAAGTTTTACCAATAAAGAGTTCCTTGGATCCAATTGAAATTGTTAGAGCTGGTAGGCTCTCCCATAGTGTTCGGAAGAAGTTTATTATTGCAACTACTGACCCTGTGACTAAGAGGATTACTTATTATATGTTTAAGTGGTTTAAGGCTTAATTTAGCCTGTTAAGAATTTTTTAAAGGTCCATTTGACTGCTCCTTGAATTCTTCTCAGTTCCCTTTCACTTGAAATGTTCCTTAGAGATACTTCAAGTAAAATACCTCTCCTCTCCTTTATTTCATATTGAACTTTAGGATTCTCTTTCCTAATGTTTTCTAAAACTTTTTTAATGAAGAATTGCTTGAATTCTTTGGAATTCACATCTACTTGTACTTCTTTTTCCGGTATTATCCTCATTTCATCTCTACTACCATATATTTTGGCTAGTAGATTTCCAGTGTTATCTCTTATTTCAGCGATTATTTTTTCGACTTTTAATGGAGCTTTTTCGCGTTTAAGTAATTCGTTGACGAGTTGAAGACAGGTTTGCCATGCTTTTAGTTCGTCGTTCAGTTCTTCAATTCTCTCTAGGATTCTTTTTCTTAAGTCTTCTAGTTGTTGTTCTTTTTCTCTCACATTTTCACCATGATATACTTTCTTTTTTCCTTAAAGTAAGTTATGTTAGCGTTCTCTTTTCCCCTGTATGAAGTCTTCAACCCATTGTTTAGCTATATGATATGGAACTTGTATGGGTGGATGTTTAAATGCGAATGCAGATATGCTTATTAATGGTCCTCCAATTCCTCTATCTAATGCTATTTTTACGGATCTAATTACATCTATAACTACTCCTGCACTGTTAGGTGCATCCCATACATCTAGTTTTGCATCGATGTATACTGGTGTATTTCCAAAGTATCTACCCTTAATCCAAATGTAGCATATTTTCTTGTTTTTTAGGAATGGAATATAGTCTGATGGACCAATTTTTAGTGGTACTTTATAGGGTGTCATTGCTTGCACGGCTGATGTTTTGCTTATTTCTTTTGATTTTAATCTTTCTTTCTCTAGCATGTTTAGGAAGTCTGTGTCTCCTCCCACGTTTAACTGGTAGCTTTCATCGACGATTACTCCTCTGTCAACTAATAGCTTTACTATT
>JANZKD010000262.1 GCA_025061245.1 Candidatus Culexmicrobium profundum | reverse complement strand
GAAAAATATACTTAAAATTGCAGGTATATAGTTTTTCAATCTCCAATTGGAAGAGGCAAGTAGAACGTAGTAAATTGAAAGGATCAGAAAGAAGACACCGGCTGCATTCTTCATTAAATCTCCTGATAGTCTAACCATTTGAGGAGAAAAAACTAAGAGAATTGATCCAATAATAGCTGGAAAAATATTTTTTGAAAGCCTTGTGAAAAGCCAATATGCAGGAAAACATGTTAATGATATCATTAAAGAAACAGCTATTGCCACACCCATCCTAACATTGCCACATAAAGTTGCAAATAAGGCTGCCAAATAAAAAATAAAAGGAGGATCACCATAAACCATTTCTCCCCTCTCAAGAATAGCTTCCACTTGTATCAAATAATATGGACCATCTATCCCTGGAATTAAGAAATCCTTTGTCAATAACCAAAAGTAAAATATGAAAGCTAAAGTACAGAGTGTAAGAGGAATAACTATTTGATTGAAAATCTTACTGAAATTATCTTTCCTAATCATCGGAGGGATAATAAACTTCTAAGCTTATAATGTTTTTTCACATTGAAAGATCATCGAAACATTTAAAGAGATTTATCTTAACCGTATAGATTCAATATGGCATTAGAAAGTTCCTTAGTGCATGCGGCAATAAATTTTCCTCTTTCATTCGGCTTTAAATTAAGATCCAAAAATTCACCTTTATCATCCACCACTACTCCTCCAGCCTCTTTAACTATGAAGCATGCAGCTGCAAAGTCCGTAACTCTAAGAAAACCTCTTAAGTCTATAAAGGCGTCACAAATTCCCGCTGCTACAAAGCAAGTTTCCAGAGCATCAGTGCCTATGAACCTAAAATGATTAGCTCTCTCAATTATACGTGACATTTTTACTACATAGTTTGGAAATCTTGATCTAACATTTAAATCGGCAGCTATAAGTGCCTTCTCAATTTCAGTTACATTTGAAGGACTAATAGATTTTTCATTTAGAAATGCTCCCTCTCCTCTTACTGCAGTGAATAAATCGCCTGTGATCACATTTATTACTCCTCCAGCAACTATTCCTGATAATCTAGGTTCCAGTGCTATAGCAATTGAAATTGAATAGCAAGGGTAGCCTCTAATTGCATTTGTACTACCATCAAGAGGATCTATTACAACTATCGGCTTTAATGCATCACCAATCTTAACAATTCCACATTCTTCACTAACTATGACACATGAATCTAACTTGCTAGTTAATATTTTTATGATATGATCTTCAGCAATTTTATCTATTAACTTAGTAGTGTCATACTTTCCTACTTTAACTACTCTTTTAGCTTCAGGTCGCTTTATCTCGTTTAGAATAAGTTTTCTAGTATCCCTTAGGCAGTGAATAATTATCTTGAGGAAATCATCATACAATGCTTTTCCTCCATTATTTAGAAGAACATAGCTTGAAGTTAATAATGTTTTTCATTATCCACTTTCAATAAGATATCTATAGGCTTCCTCAATGTTTCCTACTTCAACTACTCTTATTTTATAGCCCTGCTCATTAAGGTAGTCTTCTAAGTCAACCTCCTTATACCTATACACTACAACGGATACTCCAGGTGCAATTTGATATTCCTTTAGCACTCTGACAAGTACCTTTGATTGACCGACTGGAACTAGGAAAAGCTTTCCACCAGCCTCTGCAGCTGCAATAGCTTTTTCTACAACTCCACCAATAGGACCTATTGATCCGTCAGCATTAATTGTTCCAGTAATGTATACAGAGCTATTCAGTTTATCACCTCTAATTGCAGCAATAATAGCTGAAGTTATAGCCGCTCCGGCACTTGGTCCATCAACTACATCAACTGGTTCATCAGCATAAATTGAGATAATTACATCAACCTTAGCTAAAGAAACTTCAGTATACTTCTCAGCTACCAAAACAGCAGTCCTAGCACTTGCTTGAAGATCTATTCCAATTTTAGGAGATGTATTGACTAGAATTCTTCCAGCACCTACAATTAATTCAACATTACACTTTAAAGTGACACCTTCATAAACAACTGAAAACAATCCCTTCGGTATAGCTTTAACTGCAACTAAATTTACATCAGACAACCCATATATGGTTAAGTTACCTTCTCCACGCTCTATAAGCGATGAATAATAGTTCACTTGATTCCTATAATACTCCAATTGTTGTTTCGTTAAATTTAGTTCTTGGATTAATAAGTTTACATCATCAGAAAGCCTATTGACCTCTTGAGATAAAACATTGATTGTTTCCATTAATCTTTGATTTTTAAGCCAAAACATGAAAGTTAGAGGTGCAAGTGCTGCATTAATTAGCAAACTTATTATCATGACAGCTGTTATTATACTTCTACTGGACGCCATAAAATCACTCCCTCATAAGCGTATACAATTATAAGATATAAAGTTATAATTTCAAATTTCAATAGTCTAATCGAATGCACATCGATAATTAACGATTTAATATGCTAACTTATGCTTATATATCTGTAGAAACACAACTTCATTGGTGCAAGTCATGAGACAGCCATTGGCATCAATAGTCACTGCAGGCCTATCTAAATTTGGCAAAAGAGAGGGAAAATATAGCCGAGAACTATTTGCTGAAGCACTTTATGAAGCTTTAGATAGATGCCAAAACATACAGTTAAAAGACATTCAAGCCGCCTTTATAGGTCAAATGAGCGGATCCTTCGAACATCAAGAACACACAGCCCCTACAGTGTTAGAATGGAGCAATTTACTAAGCTGTGAAGGCTTTAGAGTTGAAAGTGCATGTGCATCATCTGGAATTGCATTACACATGGGTATTATCGCTATAACCTCAGGATTATACGACATAGTGCTTGTAGGAGGAGTAGAAAAAATGACTCATAGAAGCACACCTGAAGTCACAGATATTCTAGCAATGGCTGCAGACTTCCCCTTTGAACAATGGCATGGACTAACTTTTCCAGGACTATATGCCCTCATGGCTGTAGCACACATGAACAAATATGGAACAACCGAAGAACAAATGGCCTTAGTTGCAGTTAAAAATCACAGTAACGCATTACTAAATCCGAAGGCACACATGCATAAGGAAGTTACAGTTGAAAAGGTTTTATCATCAAGAGTTATTGCATGGCCACTAAAGCTCTATGATTGCTCATTAATTTCAGATGGAGCTGCATGCCTCATACTGACTAGACCTGAAATTGCAAGAAAATACACTGACACTCCAGTACATATTATTGGAGTTGGGCAAGGTCATGACACTATAGGTCTATATTCAAGAGATAGCTTAACCAGCCTAAAGGCAGCTAAAACTGCAGCTCAAAAAGCATATAAAATGGCCAAAATTGAACCAAAAGACATTAATGTAGCTGAAGTTCACGATTGCTTCACTATAGCTGAAATAATAGCCTATGAAGATCTAGGATTCTGCAAAACCGGTGAGGGTGGAAGACTAATTGAGGAAGGTGAAACCTTCATTGGGGGACGAATCCCAGTTAACACAAGCGGTGGACTAAAAGCTAAAGGTCACCCAGTAGGTGCTACTGGAGCAGCTCAAGCCTATGAAATATACCTACAATTGATTGGTGAAGCAGGTAAAAGACAAATTAGCAACGCTACTATTGGCTTAACACATAATGTCGGCGGTTCAGGAGCATCCGCAACAGTTCACATATTCATGAGAGGTGATTGAGATGGAGGAAAAACCATTCACAATTGAAAGCTTCTATGAATTCTGCAGCCAAGGAAAATTAATGGGTGCAAAATGCTTAAAATGCGGAAAAATTCATGCACCCCCAAGACCCTCATGCATCAACTGTGGTTCAAACAAATTTGAATGGATTGAACTAAGTAAGACTGGAAAAATAATATCCTTCACCATCATACATGTTGCACCACCTAGATTCGCAGACAAAACTCCATACGCAGTAGGAATAATTGAACTCGACGACGGTGTAAGACTTCCAGGAATGATAAAAAATGTTGAATTTAACGAGTTGAAAATTGGAATTAAAGTAAAAGTTGAATTTGAAGAAGCCGTAGAAAAAGAAGAATGGCCAAAATGGACGAGATATTACTTCGTCCCCTATTGATTTTCACGGTCAAATTTTAAAATTAACTCCAAGTGTGAACCATTCCTAATTTTTCAACTCACTTTATTTCTTCTTAGGTAATTTAAAACGATTTGAAACTTTTAATTTACAACTTTGTCATAGTAATACACCTTCTCTATATAACTTGTTAATGCCTATTCGAAGTAGAAGTAGGCCGACAATGAAGGTAACAAGGGACATCATGGTAAATATGCAGAAAGTATAGGTTGCATATGATAAACGGCTGAACAATACTTTACGCCAAACCAATTGAGCCCATGATTGAGGAAATATCCAAGCTATCACCTGAATTTCAATCGGCATAATTGTAACTGGAAAGTTTCGACCGGAAAGCAAGTATTCTGAAAATTTAAAAGCTAAGCCTACTGGATCACCTTTTTTCACTATAAGTCTAACACCATTAGTTATGATATTTAATCCAATTGACATAACAATCATATTAAGGATAAAGATAATTAACGTGAGTAAATCAACATTTACAGGACAGAAAGTGAGTAGAACAAAGGAGTATGCAAAAGTGATTATAAAATAGTAGGAATAAATACCCAACCACAATTGTATAATATCTAAGAGCAATGGTTTTGGACTAGATAAGGTCATATAAAAAACCTCAGGAGCCAGAGGAAAATTATATCTCAATGGTTTAAAAGCTTCCTCCAACAACATTCCTGAGAGAATAAAGGCTAAAGGAGATTCAGTACCATAATAGGAAATCCCCCTCTGATATTTAATAGATGAACCTAGGAAAAAGTAGAAAAGAACAGTAGCAGCAATGCCTATGAGTTCAGATATAAATGCAGTTCTATAGGCAATCCTTCCTCTTAAGAAGACTTTGTAGGTACAGTAAATTGACTTAAAATATATTGAAATCATATTCTTCCACTTTTTTCTTTTCATTGTTCCTTCCTCCCCAAAATTCTGAATGCTTCACTTAAACTGGGTTTTTCATATGAGAAGTATGTTATTTCAGCTCCAGATTTACTTGCAACATTAAATAGTAGCATTGGTGTAATTGATTTACGAGGAACTTTTATCACAACTTTCAAAGTTGAATCAGTAAGCTCTTTATGCAGAATCTCCAGGTTCTCAATTTCTCTTCTAAGGGAATTGAGAAATACATTGCAGTCACCCTTAACATTGATTAGTATTCTGTCAAAATTTAAAACCATATCTTTTAACTTTTCAGGAGATGTTTCTGCAATAATTTTCCCTTTAGATAGGAAGAGCAATCTATCACATAAATACTCAACTTCCTCCATATTCTGGGATGCAAGTAAAATTGTTATTGACATACTTTTACTCAAATTTTTAAGTACATCCCAATACTCTTTAGAGGAAATGGGATCTAAGAAGACTGTGGGTTCATCTAAAATCATAATTGGTTTATCCCACATTAAAAGTTCGGCCAACATAACTCTCCTCAACATTCCACTAGAAAGCCTATTAATTCTTTCATTTCTAAACTCCCATAAGTTAACTGCCTTTAAGCACTTCTCAGCCTTTTCCCTTAAATCTCCAGGAATAGCATTAATAGCTGAATTTAGAATTAAATA
>JANZKD010000175.1 GCA_025061245.1 Candidatus Culexmicrobium profundum | reverse complement strand
AGTATATTGATTATTTAAGTGGATGGCTAAAATACGATACACATTGCTCCGAGATACATTGTGTTTATAAGCAATGGGGCTATCCAGGCCCTGGAGCGGACATAATTGAAATAATTAATTTTGGGTGGGATGATCCAAATACAAGACTCATCGTATACTTTCTGACAGAGGATTATGATGAGATTACTAATGAGATGTGGGCTGGTGGACGCGTAGACTACAGATACATTGACACTAAACCATATTACACTTATTGGATAAAATTCTATTACCACAGTTATTATGGTGATGAACCAGATGAACCAGACGTAATATATGACGGCTTCTGCAATCTCTATGGACCGGACAGCGATGTACCTTAACCTTAAAATTTATTTTAACCCTTTAAGAGGAAAAATGAAGCTGAAATGATTAAAAACAAGTAGCAATCAATTTTCATAATAACTATTCTGACATGATTTATTGTAATTTAAATTTAATTCATTTTTTCTTAAAGTAATAGTATATAATAAGAACTGAAACAAAAATAACGATTCCAATAACTACATATCCAACAGTTTGAAAATTAAAAGAAGGTAGTTTATAGCCTCTTTCAACAAGTTTAAATTTGATTTTGATGTTGTCAATGAGTTTTCCAGGAATATTGGTTTCTCCACCAAGAATATCATTAGTAATCCTATACTCCTTCAAGACGCCCTGATGAAATCCCCTCCCAACCCTATACTGCAATGGAAAATAAATATCCTCAAAAACAATATCAGCATATGTTGGACACTCAAAAACCACCTCAACTATAGAACACCAAGACCTCTCACTCGCCCTCAACTCAACATTACCTCCAAGCAACCCCACCAAATCAAAAACATAAGAACCCCCAACCCTAAAATCAAAATAATTCGGGAAAAATATTCTTGCACTGACCCAATTTTGCCTTATTGTTATGGATGATTCATTAGGGTAAAATGCTTTCTTATTGAAAATTGTTATGAAGCCATCTTTAGGTATTAATTCAAAAAACCATTGTACAATTTTCTCAAAGTTTACTCCCGTTAAGTTGTATTCAAAGTTTGCGAAGCTTATTCTTTTCCCAGTTACAGGACTTATGGTGTCAATTTTCTGGCTTCGAAACAAAGCATAGCTTTCTCCATCCAACTCAGAAAGAACCCTCTCAACCAACTCTTCAGCCAAAACCTTAGCTTCATTAGCACTAATATCATAAGTCTTGTATGCTACTTGTACTTGCGAATTTCCACGCCAAAATATAATCCAAAAACCTCCTAAATACTTTCTATCCTCATCAGTAATTCTAATTATATCTAATATCGATTTCTCCGTCCTACACATAGCCCCAATAGAGACGGTCCCATCACTGTATACCCTAATAGTAAGAAGCTCGTAGAAGCGTAAATCGCAATAAGCATTAATATAATAATAAAAGTTAATTAATAGAATTAAGACTGTTATTAATAAATATTTTTTAGTCTTGGTCATTTCAATATGTAATTATCGATACAATATATATTTCTTTCTTAATTTAGTATTATTGGTGATTTTATGATAAAGAAAATATTACCTATCATACTTTTATTCTATATTTCAGTAGCTGTTCCACTATCATTTGCAAAGAGTGAAATAAGACCTACAAAATATGTTAACATAGAAGGATGGCTATAAATATGATATGCTAGACGGCCTATACCCCGACCCCTCAGAAGGACTATACATCTTGGTGGAAGGCTTTCTTTTGCCAAATACTGATGAACCGGTTGATTATGGGCTTATCCATCCTGGATCACTAGTATGGCAAGTAGAACTAAGTGGAGGGACAATGGATTTAGTTAGAATAACATATTATGCTTGGACAGGTGAAGGCTCTCCTCCCGATGTATACTATTATGGAGAAATATATTACGGCGGCTCAGGACCAGTATAATTCCCTAATTCTTTATAAATTGTCTAAGTTGCTCTGTGTCATATTGTTTGGAAAAGCTGTGCTATTTTCTTTTTTGTTTTACTAGTATTAGTGAAATTATGCATGTTACGACTATTATAACTATTAACCATCCGATAATTATGTATAAACTTGAGCTGGGCGGCTTAAAGCCGTATTCAACAATCTTAAATGTTATACGCATATAATCCACTACTACGTTGCCAGTAAGTTCACCAAAGGTTCCAATGTTTACGCCTGGTGGATTTTCCTCATGAAGAGCTACTCCTACCTTATATTCGAAGGGTAGCTCAACATCAACTAATTCCGCTTGGAGGTTAGAGTATATCTTATTTGGACCATGCCCATAATATAAAAGAGTTATTTCCACTTCACTTTTCCTTTTTATTTCAATTGAGCTAGTGAAGTTGAATAGTTTGAAAATGTCTAGGGTGTATGTGTTGCCGACCTTGAAATTGAATACATTTCTAAACTTTTTACTAAAGTATAGTCTGCCAAAGCGTATTCCAGGATAAACCCATAACCAAACCTTGTCTCCAAGAGATAATATTTTCTTATTTATAAGAGTCATCCATCCTTCATTAGGCTTTAAACCTAAAAACTTATCAAGGATAACATCTGGATTAAAGCCGCTAGCTGTAAAATTATAGTCAATCCATCTAATGAGACCTCTAGGAGTAAAAAATGATCGTGGGATTCTAGCTGAAAATTCAAATTTCATTCCAAGCCAATTCTCCAGAATCTCCTTAACTTTATAGGCATAAGCATCCACCTCAGCCTCACTCCTAGAGTCTAAATGTAATCTTAAAAAACAATTTAACTTTTCATCATCAACATAGTACTGCAACCATAAGTAGTTGGATCCCATAATCGCTGGAAAAGATGGAAGGTGAAAAGGTAATTCAACATAGTAACAATAAATTCCAATATGAACATCACCATTAACCCAAACAAGAACTGTAATAGCATCAAATTCAGATTGCTGAGCAAAAGTAGTTCCTAAAAATAGAGAAGAAATTATTATGACGCATACATAAATTGACATGATCAAAGAAAAAAATTACCATTCCTCCACATATCACTCATATTTCTATTTTATAGTAAAATTTAAATTTTTCTTCATTTATAAGAATGAACAGTGAAAAAGAAGTGAAAAAAGAAATACTGTTGTTGGTATTAGCAATCTACATATTATCCTAACAGTTCCAGCATTATCTTCTGATGAAGATATACAACCTCTAGGTTGGATGTGGCTTTGCGGCTGGTTACCATATGAAAAAGCCACATACCCACACGAATTTCCAAGTCCTGTTACCTCCTTTTGATAATGGACTTTTCATGGAGTGGTCCATATACTGTGCTCAGAGTAAAGGTTATGATTGGCAGTGATTGTATTTATTATGAGGATTGGGCTGCTGGTGAAAAAGGTGGATATGTAGATTATAGGTACTTCGACTATCCCGCAACTAAAATCGTCTTTGTCTATTATGAGTATTTTGGTGATGAACTTGGTAAAGATCCCACTCCTCCCGAGATAGACTATGTAGGATACTGTGAATACTCCGATTAAATAAACGTCAAACACTAAATCTTGACTTTTAGGCTAAATTTAATTTGATTTAAAACATTATATTGGCTCCAATAATCCATTTTTCTCATCCTAACTCTCAGTGCTGACGTTATGTGCAAAATACAAAAACAAGCGCGTGCACCGTAATTTATTCACATTAAATTTATTTTTCTTCTTAAAGTGATAGTAGATAATAAAAATTGAAAAGGGTAAGGCTATGCCAATGATTATGTATCCAAGCATTTGAGATGAGAAGGATGGTAATTTAAAGCCGGTTTCAACAATTTTAAATTTAATAAATAATTCATCTATCTGCTCGCCAGGTAGAAATGGTGATGGTGGGTCGTTTTCAAACGAAATCCTATATCTTCCTTTATGAATAGTCAATTTCTCTGGCACTCTGGCCTCTAGAAGAGCAATATCGAAGTTTGAACGCTTCATCAAGAAAATCCATATTGTTGAACCAAAGGAATTATCATTAACCCTTAAAGGTCCAGTAAAATTAAACAGCTTAAAAACATCAAGTACATATGTTTCACCAGCTTTAAACTTAAAGTAGCTTGGAAAATATCCTTGATATTTTAATTCATATCGGATATTGCCAGTCTCATCTCTGAATATATGGAAAATCAATTTATTAAAACTTTTAATGTTATCTTTATTTAATAAATCTAGAAAACCCTTCTTAGGTTTATACTCCATGAAAAGATGAATTATCCTATCAATACTTAAATCCTCAACCTTATATACATAAAAAATGGAGCGATACGTTTTTCCAGTTAATGGTGATGTAATAGATACCTCCTCTACATCTACTAATTCGCCCTTACCTCCAAAAACTGAGAGCCATTTCTGACATAGTTCATTAGCATAAATATCCGCCTCTTCTCTGCTAATTTTATTCAAATCATAATGTACAGTCACTTCTGGTTGCTCATTCTTCTTAATACTTAAACTTGAACAAAATAAACCCTTGCTTACATCAGAAATATCAAAAAATGGGTTTGAAACTAATGATTCTATCCAAACAATTAAACTTCCATTCTCCAGAACCTGAATTTGAATATGCTCATAAAACCATACTTTAGTTCCATCAATCATCACCTCAACATCATTATAACTATATGAGATTTTAGAGGTGGCTTGAACACAGCTAATAGAGTTAAGCAACATTAAAGCTAAAAGAAACTTGAATGCTATGAAGCTTTTCATACTCATCAAATATAAAATTATACGTAAAGTATATATATATTCCGATAATTTAAATTTGGTGAATTAATATGAAAATAAAAAGAATAATTATTCCTCTAATATTCTTAATAGTTTCTAGTACATCAGTGTTAGCAAAGACTCAAGTAAGTCCATTAGCTGCAACAATTGATCTTAATGGCCTTCTATTTCATGGAGAGAGTTCCTATGAAAAATATCGTCAACATAGTTTACAGCCATATGATCCTAGCTACTTTATTATAGAGCTGCAATATGCCCCTGATCGAGTAAACCTATGGATAAGATATTACAGTTTCTATGACGAAACACTCAAGCCAATTGACCTTTATACCAATGGATGGGGAAGTGGCGAGTATAATATATTTCCCGATGTAGCAACATATATAGACATAACTTACTATGAAAGTCAGCCAGATTATGGCGATGTACAATATTGGGGTGAGTGTTGGATTCCCTCTGGATGGGACTGATATTTTTATTTTTTATTAAATTAATATTTTTAAATTTGAAAATTACATAGTAATATGTGGGGTAGTGTGATGACTAGTCGTTGTTGGCTGTTGGTTTTTGTTATTTGTTTTAGCTTAGCTGGAATTGCTCCTGTTTTTAGTGGTGCTGTTGATGTTGATTTGTGGTGTGGTTCTCCTAGTAGGGTTGGTTTTGCTGGTGATAGTTTTGTTTATAGTTTTGATGTTGGGTATGTTGGTATGTATTCTTTTGTTGATTTGAGTTTTTGGGTTGAGGGTCTTCCTGATGATTGGTCTTATAGGTTTGTTTTGGATGGTTTTGAGGTTGATATGGTTCGTTTGTTGAATGAGTCTTGTGTTTCTTTAAAGCTTGTTGTTGATGTTCCTGTTGATGCTTTGCCTGGTGTTTATGATTTTCGTGTTGTTGTTGGGTATGGGCATCCTCCTTATGAGAGTTTTTTGAGTTTTAGGGCTGTTGTTA
>JANZKD010000249.1 GCA_025061245.1 Candidatus Culexmicrobium profundum | reverse complement strand
ATAGGATAAGGTATTTCAAACTTTAATACAGTTAAAATCATTGAAAGAGCAGAGAATAAAGCAGTCATCGTAACAACTATAGCACGCCTCACCTCTACCACCTCACAAAACTATGGAAAGGATGAATATAAGGTTTATCTTTTTTGAGTTATTACTCAAAAATGAGTAATAACTATCATTTATAATAAAAACCCCCTAAAATGTTAGGGGATAATGAAATGAAAATAAGGGAAATAAAGGAAGAAGACTTAGACAAAATCACATATTTAGCTTTCCATGCACAGAAAAGAGAAGTACCATTCGATCCAATATTAAGATTAAGTGAAGATGCACAATACTATATTCATTCTTGGCTTAAAGAAAACTTATTGATGGGAGGAAAAATATTAATCGCTGAACATGAAGGAGAAATAGTTGGATTTATTTGGGGATGGATAGTTCAAAAACCCCTTGAAATATTTAAAGTTGAAAGTATAGGATATATCTATCAAGTCTATGTTAAAGAACAATTAAAGAACACTACATTAAAGGATAAATTATTGGAATCAATTACAAGGGCTTTTAAAGAAGAGGGAATCAAATACATCATAGCAGATTGCTACATAAAAGACACTGAAAACATTGAATTATATAAAAATCAGGGATTCGAACCGAGGGCATTAACTCTAATGAAGAAATTGGAGGAGTGAAACATTGGAAAGAGAGATTCTTGGAGATTTAGAACGCTATGATAGACAGATAAGAATAATAGGAATACAAGGGCAAGCAAAACTTTCAAAAACAAGTGTTTTAGTTGCAGGAGTAGGAGGATTAGGATGCGTAGCATCCACATATCTCGCCGCTGCAGGGGTAGGCAAAATAATTTTAGTTGATAAGGGAAGAATTGAAAAAAGTAATTTAAATCGACAAATACTATACTCAGAAAAAGACATTGAAAAATTTAAAGCACAAGTAGCTGCTGAAAAACTAAGAAAACTAAATTCTGAAATAGAAATAGAAGGAATTGTTGCTGAAATAAATGATAAAAATGCAATGGAACTAATTAAAAAAGTAGATATTGTAATAGATGGAATGGATAATTACAGGGGACGTTTCTCACTAAATAGAGCATGCATAAAATTAAATAAAATATTTATTCATGGAGCAGTACATGGCTTATTTGGACAATTAATGGTAATAGCCCCCAACAAGGGACCATGCCTTCAATGCGTAATTCCCAAGGAACCACCCCAAATAGATATAATACCAATTATAGGGGTAATCCCAGCTATAATTGCATCACTAGAAGTACTTGAAGCAATAAAAATAATAACTGGAATAGGAGAGCCAACCATTGGAAAAATGATATTTTTCGATGGAGAAACAATGAAAATACATGAAATAAAAGTTTCAAAAAAGGATGACTGTCCTATATGTGGAAAAATAGGATAATGAGGAAATACCACTTACTTTGTCGTTACAGTATAACGGCAACCCAATGGTTTAAGTGCTTCATCAATTTTTTCAATCAGCATTTTAAGCTCCTCAAACTTTGGAGCTCTTGCCCATTCAAAGTAAAAGTCATAGTCACCAAGTGTCCATCCACTCTTGCTAACTAGTTTTTCACAATATAACCTGGCATCATCAACAGATACTCCAAGAATGTCAACAATAGTTTCCTCTAAGGGAAGAGCTTGTGCTCCAGTTATATCATAGAAACAAATTACTTCAGGAAATTCCTTTGAAATTTCAACTGCAACACGCTCTAAAGCTTTTAAAGCTTCTAGAATAGGTGGTCCATATATCTTAACATATGTCTTCATTTAGTATCACCATTTTTCCTATATTTTTAAGACTTAATTAACTTTATGTCATATGGATTACCCAGTTAACAGTAAACCAAAGCCATCTCTCGTAGGACTATTATCATAGACAGATTCAACATTAAAAATCAAGCAAGACCTCTTCACCCTCTTACTTGCAGGTGCATAGTGAAATGCATCATGAACTAAATTTACAAACTCAAAATATAAGCCATCTAAATGAATTTCAATTGTTCCATGCAACTCAAAGCTAATTGAAGGAGGCATGTAATATAATAGACATGCCGATTTACAATACTGCAAATTAGTCCAAGTATGCTTAGATGAATGTGGAATATCTTTAGCTATCTCTAGAGTAGAAATCTTCGAGAAATCCATTCGCCTATAGGCCTCCTTTTCATCTTCAAAATAAACATGCTTTAACAATAGTTTAACTCCCCGTACAGCATATTCTCTGGGAGATATATTCTCACATGAATACACATGCTCCCTAAAATCCTTAATCGCCTCAGAGAGAAATTCCTTCTTAGGAACAAAGCCAGCACCCACTATTTTTGCATTAACAAATATTTTCCCATCATCAGTTAATCTAGCAGTACACAACGCAGGAGTATGCCTAGTACTTTCAATGAAGCCGCTCTTATCCATACGCCGTCCACCCAAAAGAAATGACTTAACAAATTTTACTCTTTCAAAATAAGCCCACTTAAGGAACTTCTCAGGAAGAATCATAACATCCACCCTAAAGAATAAATGAAAACCATGCTTTATTACCCCATCGCAAATAAATCTAAAATAATATTAAACATTGAAATGGAATATAATGAATGATAAATATGAAGAATGGAATCCCACATAGAAGTAAATTAAGTGAAATAATGAATGAACTAATATTCACAGCAACAGGCAAAATAAAGGCAGACTTAGTAATCAAAAACTGTAACCTAGTAAACGTTTACACAGGTGAAATATTAGAAAAAATGAATATCGCAATAAAAAAGGATCGAATCGCCCTAATAGGAAATGCAGATCACACAATTGGAGAAAACACCATAACTATAAACGCTGAAAATAGATATGCCACCCCTGGATTTCTAGATGGACACATACACATTGAAAGCACCATGCTAACACTAACTGAATTTTCAAAAATCACAATACCAAAAGGAACAACAGGCATATTCATAGATCCACATGAAATAGCTAACGTATTAGGCAAAAGGGGAATACAACTACTCATTAATGAAGCACGATTCACCCCCATGAAAGTATTTGTATGCATACCATCATGCGTACCAGCTACAAAAAGCGAATTTGAAACATCAGGAGCAACAATAACAGTTGAAGATATTGAAGAAATGACACAATGGGAAGAGGTTATAGGTTTAGCCGAAGTAATGAACTATCCCGGAGTCATTAAAGGAAAAAGTGAAGTAATAAATAAAATTAAGTCAACAATAAAGTCTGGAAAAACAGTTGAAGGACATGCACCAAAAGTTTTAGGGTCAAAATTATGTGCATACGTCTCAGCAGGAATAACATCATGCCATGAATCAACAAGCAAAGAGGAAGGATTAGAAAAATTGCGAGTAGGAATGACACTAATGATCAGAGAAGGATCGGCATGGAAGGACTTAAGTGAAGTCATAAAGGTAATTACTGAAGAAAAAGTAAATTCAAGGAAAATTTTACTCGTCTCAGATGACAGACATCCAGAAGATCTAATGAGAGAAGGACATATGGATCACTTAGTGAGAAGAGCCATAGAGGAAGGAGTAGACCCAATAGAAGCAATACAAATGGCAACCCTAAATCCAGCTCAACACTACAATTTAGACCTACATATAGGAGGAATAGCTCCACCTAGATATGCAGATATACTCTTAATAAACAACTTAGAGAAAATGGAAATTGAAAGAGTAATCATAGATGGAAAAATTGTAGCTGAAAAAGGTAAAATGATAATACCAATCAAAAAATTTAGATATCCAAACTATGCTAAAAAAACCATCAACGTAAAACGAAAAGTAAAAGAAGACGACTTTAAATTCAAAGTAAAAAGTAAGGATCAAGTTAAAATCAGAGTAATAAAAGTGAAAGAAGAAAGCATTATAACAGAGCATTTAACTGAAACAGTAAAAGTTGAAGACAATGAAGTAAAAGTAAACCTTGACAAGGACATCATAAAAATAAGCGTCATTGAAAGACATAAAGCCACAGGTAACATAAGCCTCGGATTCGTCAAGGGATTCGGCATAAAATCAGGAGCAGCTGCCTCAACAGTAGCACACGACAGCCACAACATAATAGTTATAGGTGTAAATGAAAAGGACATGGCCAAGGCAGTAAACAAACTAATTGAAAATGGAGGAGGAATGATAGTAGTAAAAGACCAAAAAACCCTAGCATTAGTAGAACTACCAATTGCAGGATTAATGAGCGAAGAAGATGCAGAAACAGTATGTAGAAAGGTTGAAAAATTAAATTATGCATGGAAACAATTAGCATGTAAAATTAAATCACCCTTTATGACCATGTCAATATTAGCATTACCAGTAATTCCGGAACTAAGAATCACAGACAGGGGACTAATAGATGTAAGAGAATTCAAAATAGTCGATGTACTAATGGAAACGTAGTCTCCTCCAAATAAAACTAAGAATAAAAGTAAAAAGAAAATGATATAAAACAGCTAGAAAAGGAACTGCCACAAACAACTTATAAACTGTATTATATTTACCAGCATCAACTAGAATCAATGGAAACAATATTAAAGATCTATCAAACTTTCCCTCCACTCCATATCTCCTATACTTTTTCGGTGGGGAATAATGCTCATCTAATTTAAGCTCATCAGCATACTTTACGTTAAGTCTATAAACCTTAATGCCATTTAAGCTCCAAACCTCATTAAATAACTTGTATACATCAATGAAAGGTAAATAGACAAAGTTAAGCTTAACTATTTTATTAACACTTCCAACAATGAAGATTAGCTCAGCATTATAAATGTTAGCAGGAAAATTAGATGGAAAATTAGCAAACCAATACTTATCAGAGATTTTTGTCAACTCAATTGAAGAAATAACTTTATCCTTCAACTTAAGAACAAACTTAACTTGAGAGAATGGTTTTTTCTCCATTACCAACACTTCAGTTGAATTTACAATTTCATTATTCTTAGGCGAGAGAATAATGGCAAAGGGCGTCTCAACAGCTGTAGGATTTAAAGCATGAAATAATGGATCAAAAAATGATAAAAGAAGAAAAGTAGGCCTACCCAAAGACTTCTCATAAATAAGTATAATGCCAGCCATTGCAAAGGATTTATTGGAACATAGTAGCCAAACTCTTCAAGCATTATCTTTACATCATATTTAGTATAGAGCGGAATGTAATATGAAACTTTAAATCCAGCGAAGAAGAAGGAATCATCCTCAAAAACACCATCCATACTCATGATTGCATAATTCATCTCCCGCGGAATTCCAAGCCTGATTCTAGAAGCCATCACAGCATATGAAGAAAAAAGAAATGAAAATTACAATACATAAAGGGAAAAGTAGAATAAAACGCTTAATAAAACCATTAACTTGAAGGCGACTATATAAATAGCCACCTAAAACGCCAATAGAAGCAGCATAAAAAGGATATCCAGTAAAAATTAATCGAATATCCCAAGAACTAGGAACAACTCCACTCGCAATAAAAACTGAGAGAAGCGATAAAGAGAGCATTGTAATTTCGTTAAATCTAAAGAGCAATATCAAAGCAATGAAACCTAAAGTAAAGCCTATAAGATGCTCATAAAAAGGCTTCATCTTAAAAATAACCCTAAAAGGGGATTCAACAACATTGCCAACATACTCTAAAGCTTTTTCAACACTTATCGAAGTATATTCACAGCTATAATATGGTGAATAACAT
>JANZKD010000254.1 GCA_025061245.1 Candidatus Culexmicrobium profundum | reverse complement strand
AACACTTCAATAGAATAGAGGAATTAACAATAAGAACATATTAAACCCAACTAATTTTCATTACTATCTTTACTGAAAAGCTTTAAGTCATCCCTTAAAATTACCCCCTTCTCCTTGGCCTCCAATATTAATGGCTCCCTTCTTTTCAAAAGAATTTTAAACTCCTTTTCTGTTAATGGAATGACTTGAAATCCAGCTGGAAAATCAATGCTCATTAATCTCTCAACTGGATTTCCCTTAAACTCTCTAGATATTAATAGAATGTCTACATCACTCCACAAATTAAAATCCCCCCTAGCATAGGAGCCTATTAGAATTGCAGTAAGTTTAAATGGAAGACTTGAAACCCACTCTAAAGATTTCCTAATCACAGACTCTCTCATCTTCCTTCTCTTTTCAAGGATTCCCATTTCTCTTCAACCCAACTTATAATCTTCCCAGCAGATTTAATCGCCAATTCAGCGTCAAACTTCGTATAATAATCTTCAGGGCTTCCTTCAACCCAAGCATTTGGATATCTAGTTGGAATATAATATTTATCCAAGATTTTAGCAGATTCAATAATTTCATCTTCAACAACTCCTAAATTTTCTTCAACCACCCTCAATAACCTAGAAATACTATGCCCATATGAGGGAAGTCCAAGCCCTCTAAGTAGAGATTTAACTGCAAATTCAGCTGCCTGTTGACATTTAAAACATGCCCAATTAAAATCCCCACGCTCAGCATCAGCCAAAGCTGAAGATAAAGTCTTCTTAGACGAATTCATCCATCTAACATACTCTTTCTCATCAAGCATTAGAATTCACATCCAAAACTTCAATTAACACTTAAAAAATAATTTAAATTAACTTTTCCCAAACCGTCAATTCAATTTAATATCACATTAAAATTAAAGTTATACGACAGTCAAATTCAAGTCATCTTCAAGTGGAGTAGACAGATATTCATAACCATCACTTGTAACCAATATTGTCTTCTCAACTTGTAGACCTCCAAACCCAAGCTCATAATATGGAGTCTCCACACATAACACCATACCCTCCTCTAAAACAGTATCCTCTACTGGTCGAAGAATTGGTGGATCATAAACTTCAACTCCAATTCCATGTCCACAATGATGCCGCTTATAATGAGGAATACCATGCTTCTTCACATGTTCAACTGCTACTCTAAATATCTCAGAAGCCTTAATCCCCGGCCTAATAATCTCAATTGCCCTCTTAACACCCTCAGCTAACGCCCTATAATACTTCTTATAGCGCTCTCCCGGCTTACCGAAGAATACTGTAAAAGCTATGTCTGAACAGTAATGCTGATACATACATCCACCATCAAATCTTATTACATCACCCTTCCTCAACCTATTATTTGTAGGAATACAGTTTGGAAATGCACTTCTCCCACCAAAACCAAACATAGTTAAAAATGGAGAACCACCACTCTCAACTACATTAACCTCAAAGATACGTGCAAACTCAATTTCACTTACACCTTCACATGCATGTTCAAGTGCTAAATAAAACGACTTCTCAGTAATCTCAACTGCTTTTCTAAGTCTCCTAACCTCCTCCTCAGTCTTAACCATTCTAATCTCCCTAAAAATCTTTGAAGCAGGTTCAAGTGTAGCCTTAGGCAACTTTTCCTTCAATTCAGTGAAGACATGATAGGCTACTCCACCCTCATCCAAACCAATCTTCAAATCATCAAAACCCTCGCTCCTCAAAACTTCAACTAAAACTTCAACTCCACTCTCACCAGATGGAAGCTTCAATAAGTCACTTAACTTCTTCTCAGATTCAACTAGGCTATCTTCATCTACACCTACTTCTATGTAGAATTTGCCATAACATCTTACCTTTTTAATCCATGAATTAGATTCAGCATACTGGTCAAGTTATGCTGAATCTAAGTTAAAACCCTTCTCTGCAGCTTCAAACATAGACATTAGCCTCAATACCTCTAGTTACTTTCTTTAATTTAAGCAATGGAGTATTACCAATTAAATCAAGCATACTTCCACAAAGCTTCAAAAAAACCCTCCAAATCATCTATAAAAAGAAAATTAAAACACTTACGATAATCCCACTAAACTACAAGTTCACTCAAATCTCAGTAAACTGTCCCTATATGAAAATTTAAATAAAAATATATATTCATATACATATACAGGGATTAAATATGGCCAAAACAATAATGATTTCAGATGAAGTCTACGAAGAACTAAAAAAATTAAAGGGACCTGGAGAAAGCTTCAGTGATGTAATTAAGAAGCTTCTATCCCTCAGAAGAGGAAGATTATCAGATATAGCTGGATCAAGAACAATAACTGATGAGGGAGCAAAACTACTAGAAAAAATTAGGAAATCAATGCTAATCATAGACTTAGAGAGAATTAAAGAACTAATTGAAGAGAAGTGATAAAATGTACTTGCTAGACACGAGCTATCTAATAGATTTAGTAAGAAGAAAACCAGAAGCAGTAAAACTTGCAAGAAAAATTGATGAAGAAAAAGCATACACTGCAATTTCAGCTATAACTTATCATGAATATCTATTAGGAGTATACTTATCCCACTGGAGAAATAAACAAAAACTAAAAGAAATGCTGAGAAAAGCTGAAGCAGAACTGAAAATCTTCGACATACTACCATACACAGAGGCAATTGCAAGAAAAACAGCTGAAAAACTAGCATATCTAATCAAAATTGGAAAACCGACATCCTTAGCAGACCTAATAATAGCAGCTACAGCCATAACTCATAAACTAAAACTAGTTACAAGAAATAAAAAACACTATGAAAACATACCAGAACTAGAAATCATAACATACTAACAAATCCAATAACATGGAACTCATCCAATTAAAATGAAATTAAAGTTACCCTAAAACTTAACAAGTTAAATATGACAAAAACTCTAGTCAATTCACCTTAAATAACAATTCACGATAAATATCATAGGTGTAATAAAATTGAATGATAAGTACGATGTAATATTCAAAATTCTAAGCGACCCAATAAGAAGAAAAATTCTATGCATTCTAGAGGAAAGAAGGAAAATCAAATACACTGAAATTCTAAATAAATTAAAATTAAAAACTGGAAGACTAAACTACCACCTAAAAATACTAGAAAACTTCATTGAAAAAGATGAAAATGGCTTCTACACGCTAACTGAAATAGGAGTTAAAGCGGTAAACATAATCAAAAACATAGACTCAATTGAAAAACTCCTACCTAAAAATAAAATCGACATCGAAAAATTATCATTAATATCCATAATTAGCTTAATTATAGGCTTAATACTAATCTTCACATCCTACATAACAACTAACCCCCAACTATCAATAATAACCTCAACTTCAAGTGCAATTATACTATCACTCTCAATGGCATCAAAAGAACTAATCAACGGCAAACTAATACAATTAGAAATTCCGTTCAAACTAAGAAGAGAAGCATACTACATAATAGCCATAACAATAACTCTAATCCCAATAATAATTGGAGCAATATTAAACTCAAAACCCCAACTATACAACCTACTTGCAATTGAAATACCAGCCAGCCTAGCCAACATACCAAAAGTCCCTGAAGGAGTAGTAGTCCAATACATTAAATCAACATACACATTAATGATGACCTACCCAGTAAACTCAATAATAATCTCATCAATCATACTAAACTGGTGGCTAACACCCCTAAGAAAACAATTAAAGAAATTCACCATCAACCTATTAATCATAGCAGTAGCAGCATCAATAACCATAATAACTCCAACTCTACTAAAACTTGCAATTCAAGGACTCCTATTACCAATCTTCATCAACAACATAGCGAAGTTCATCCTAACAAACCTACTCATAATTGCAGGTCCACTACTAACAATAACCCTAACACTAAACACTCTAACAAATCTAATCAAAAAATACCTAGCATTAAAACAAAGCTAAACTATTGAGACCTCCAATGTCAATAATACTATACATCCTATTCGCAACAATATCATACTGGCTACCAATCTAATACTCACTATACTTAGTATCCCAATACCACTAATAATCATCAGGGAACTCTCAAGGAAAAAGCCAATAGCTTACATATATTCAGCTCTAATACCATTAACACTATTATTCCTCTACGGCCTATACATAACAGTAAATGTTCAGCACATAAACTCAATTGCCTCCTATCAAGTAAACCTTTATTAACTTCCAAAAAGTAGTTATCATTGGTGGTCACATTGAGTAAGTATGTAACTGTATCAGTTAAGATACCTAGAAAGTTAAAGGAAAAACTTGAGGAATATGGAATTAAGCCCTCTGAATTACTTAGGAAGGCTATAATGGAGGAGTTAAGGAGAAGAGAAATTGAGAATTTAGAGAAGATGAGAGAGGAGTTAGGTGAAGTAATCGCCAAGTTCTCCAAAAACTTCATAGTTAAATCAATAAGGGAGGATAGAGAGAAGAAATGAAGGCAGTATTCGATTCATCCTCAATCTTTGAAGCAATTATACAAGGTAAAATACGCATCCTCAATGAAGGATTCACAACCACTCTAGCACCATACGAACTTGGAAACATAATATGGAAACGTGTAAAACTTCATGGAGATATAAGTGAAATAGAAGCATTAAAGCTATGGAAACTAATAGCCAAAACATTAAATCTAATGCAAATAATAGACATAAAAGGCCATGAAGAAGAAATCCTCAAAATCTCCATGAAACTAGAATTAACCTTCTACGATTCAGCATACATAAACCTAGCAAAAACAAACAACATTCCACTAATAACAGAAGATGAAAAACTACGTAGAAAAGCAGAGAAAATAGTAAAAACATACAGCATAAACGAACTATAACATAAAATAACAATCAATCAACATAGCATAGTAGAAATGATTAAACAAAGCTATAAAATCATCAATTCTAGAGGTTTCAACTTCCTTGTAACTGGATCAACTTGAAATCCAAGCAACTCTAAAGTTGTAACTCCAAGAAGAGGAATAGTCTTATCAGAACTAATAACAACTAAACTCGTAACACCCTCCCCTCAACCCTTATAAATGCTTCAGAAACAGGATACTCTACAACTTCACCACTAGCAATTCTAAACTTCCTTTTATCAGTCACCTTTAAATCAAGCTTCTCAGCCATAAACTTAGGAATCATAGTATAAATTGCACCAGTATCAACTACAAATTCCACATCCAATTTTAAATCCCTCTTAAATGGATTAGCAATAACACCCTTAACACGAATATAATCCAAATAGATTCCCCTCAATAAACCAATCTAAAAACACAATATAAATTCTATCCAAGTGAAGACTTCATAAACTAAACTAACACATATTTCCCTCAAGCCATCATTACAAAATAAATGCAAGTAGGATTTTTATCTCTAGACACATTATTATTAACGGTGCACATATAATGGGTGTTTTCAAGGTTAAAGCTAAAATTTGGAATCCATTCAACCCTCAAAATAAGGTTGAAGTAAATCTAATAGTCGATACAGGTGCAACCTATACAGTCATACCCTCCAAACTACTCAGAAAACTAAATGTAAAACCCACCAGGAAAATTACAGTAAGATTAGCAGGCAATAGAGTTTCAATTAAACCTCTAGGTGAAATTGGAATTGAAATTCAAGGATACAAAGCCACAGCAACACCAGTAATATTTGGAGAAGAAAACATATACCTACTAGGATCAGTTACAATGGAACA
>JANZKD010000126.1 GCA_025061245.1 Candidatus Culexmicrobium profundum | reverse complement strand
CCTATTACAACCAGTCACGCATACAGGTGCATCACGTCTACAACAATACTTACCAAACAACCATAGAAAATCATCTAGAACTGTTGCCCTAACCTTAGAGAAGGCTGAAACCAGTTTATATGTCTCCCTAACTCTAATTCTAAGTGCATAGTCTTCAGTTGAAGTAAAGCTTTTCCCCTCACTAATCTTATTTAAAGTTTCATCGTCAACGTGAACTATTCCCAATCTCAAGGCAATTCTAGTTAGATGATTATCAACTGCAACATTGAGATTATCTTCATCCTTCACTTCAAAAAGACCACGCCTCTCAAGAAACTTTACAAGTAAAAAAGCCTTCTTCTCAACTGGATCCTCATAAGCTCTAAAAATTTTAAGTCTTTCAATCAACCCCTCACCATTATGATAGAGATAACCCTTCGACTCCTCTATCAAATTCAGAACAGAACCATTATAATGCTTAATAAGCTTAGTTGCTGCATCTCTAAGAAGAAAAGCTCTAACATCAGGATCCCAAACCCATTTAGGTAGGGGAAAGTCAACTCTAAACCATTCAAGAATATCATGAGTTGAAATATTCTTCATATTATGAGGTAAAAAGATTTCAGGATCGGAATTAAACTTTAATTTACCAAGCCTCCAAAGTAAATTTGCACCACGAAACTCTCTTCCATGAATACGCCCATTAAAAGGCATATCACCAATACCAGTTCTATGATCAATTGCAACCATGAAGAAAAAGTAATCTGCAACCAATTCATCATCGCAATCTAAACTAGGATAATATAATTCATCAGTAAATGATGAAGGATAAAAACGAATTTTACTTAAAAGAAAACCTAAATAGCGGCATAACTCAAGATTTAATCCAATCTCCAATAAATTCACCCAAGAAACAATATAGATAAGTGTAATATTAGGTTTATATGCTAGACACATAAAGAACGATAGCAATGTGATAAAAATGAAAATACTAGCATGGGATGAAAAGAGAGGTGTAATGAAACTAAGAGTTGAAAATCAAGATGATCTATGGCTACTATACAATATAATCGATGAAGGCGACATAGTATATGCCAAAACATCAAGAGAAATAAAGGTTGGAGAGAGAAGCGCAAGAAAACCCATGATACTAGGTATAAGGGTTAAAAAACTAGAATTCCAACCATTCACAGAGAGATTAAGGATCAATGGAATCATAATTGAGGAACCCGAAAAATACGAGGAAAGAGGATTTAGAGGAAGCCATCACACAATAAATTTAGACATTGGAAAAGAAATAGTCATTATAAAAGAGAACTGGTCAAAGCAAACAATTAAAAGAATCAATGAAGCATGCAAAAAAACTAAAATGAAAACCATGATCCTATCAATAGATGATGAAGAAGTTGCAGTTGCAATTTTGAGAGACTATGGCGTTGAAATATTATTTGAAATGGCACTAAGACTACCGGGGAAAAGAGAAGCACAAAGAAGAGAGCAAAAAATGATGAAAAAACTATCTGAAATAGCTAATAAAATAAAAGAATTAGTTAAGCAAACATCAATCGAAACACTAGTAATATCAGGACCAAGCTATATGAGAGAAAAAATAGCTGAAAGAATTAAGAAAATTTTTGCAAGTGAAAAATTGAAGCCAAGAATATACGAAGAAAACACCTCCAATGGCGGAGTTAGAGGAATTTATGAAACTCTAAGAAGAGAAGCAATCATGAAAGCTCTAAGTGAATATGGAATAATTGAGGAAGCAAAATTAATTTCCGAACTACTCGAACTACTCATAAAAAATGAAGGAAAAGTTGCCTTCGGAATAGATGAAATTGAGAAAATGGCTAAGATGGGAGCAATTGAAAAATTATACGTAATCGATGAAATTTTACACTCCTATGGTGAAATAAGACTTAAAATTGAAAAAATAATGAGAGAAGTTGAAGCTAAAAGAGGAAAAATAAAAATATTCAGCTCAATACATGAGCCAGGAAAACAATTAAAATCACTGGGAGGAATGGCGGCAATCCTAAGATATAAGCTTAAAAACTTATCATAACCATTTATTATATGGCGATGATGTCGCGTGTAAGGGCTGAAAATTGATGAGCCAGCTGAGCACTGAGCCAATAATTATTAAAAATTAATGAAGAAGAGTATTTACTTCGAAAAAATATATAATTATTTAAAAATAATTCAACTATTTTCTTTTTTTAAAAAGTAGCACTCAATGAATATTTGAAAAAAGTTCACATAAAAATAAAAGTAAGATGTCTTGAGAGAAATATGGGGTAGTAAATAATTAGGTGTAAAAAATGAGCTGGAAAATGTGTCCACACTTCAGAAAATACGTGAAAGCCATAGACAATAATTGTATCAAGATAATTAGAAGTTTAAACAGAGTTAAATCAAGAAACCTCTCATTAGTGGCCAGAGAAACGGAGATGCCTCCAGCACTAGTTCATTACTACTATGACAAACTTGCCAGGAGAGGAATCCTAAAACTAAATGTAGACATAAACCTAGAAAAACTAGGATTAACACCAGTAGTAATAATGGCAAAACCATTCTATAATGCAATCGACCAGGCGGAAAAAGCATTAAAAACCATTGATTATTGGAGGGAAATTTCAAGATGCTATCTTTCAGATCAAACATACTATTATTGCTACTATGCCATTCCAACAGAGAAGAAACGATTATTTGAAAACTTCATAAAGGAATTGAAGCAAAGAAAAATAATAGACAAATTACAAGTATACTGGAAACCTAGAAAAGAACATTCAAACCCTAATTTCCAATGGTTTGACACCAAGAATAAGCAATGGAATTTCGAATGGAATGAATGGATTGAAGAAGTATTAACTTATGTTTCAAGTTCCCCAAAGGAAGTTAGTATTGAAGGAGCATTAGAAAAAGAGTCATATGCACCACTTGATGAAGCCGACTTCTTCATATTAAGAAAAATTGAGGAGGATACAGAAGTAACCTTTAAAGATTTAGCATTAATGCTAGGCGTAACTCCACCAACAATAAGATACCACTATTATAAACATTTGGTGAACTATGGCATAATAAGAGGATACAAACCAAGCATCTATCCATATCCAAAACAATTTGCACATCTATCAATCGTAAAAATAAAATTTGATACACCACAGAAACTTGAGGCATTCATTAAATCACTTGAAGAAAAACCATTTGTACAACAAGTAATGATCTATGAAAAGGAATTATTACTACTAATGAAAACATACATCTTAATAGACCAATTGCCAGGATTTATTAGAGCACTGACACAACTGCATGCTCAGCAAGTCGTTTCAAAATATAGTTGGTGTCTAATCGATCCTGAAAAAGATTGGGAACAACTATTACCAGCTAAACTGTATGTAAAAGGTAAGTGGCAATATCCTCATGAGAACTATATTAAAGCTTTAGATACAATAAAACAGTGAAATCATAAATTTAAATCTCAATATTTGACTTTTTTTATATCACAGAGACTGAGCTACTATAAGTTATAATAAAAAATTTAAGCAGGAGATGCTTCTCTCAAATTTAGGAGGCTACCAACGTGATAATAAGAAGTGAAGAGGAAGAAGAGTGGTGGGAGGAACTCGAAGAAGAAGAGGAAGAAGAGGAATGGGAAGAAGAGTGGCCTGAGGAAGAATGGGAGGAAGAATGGGAAGAGGAGTGGGAGGAGGAAGAGGAAGAAGAGGAAGAATGGTAGTATTACAAGAAGATTATCAATGCTACCTACACTATTTGGGTAAGAAGTCCTCAGGGCGAGGTATTTCTGGAGGTAAACCCTTTCTCTTTCTTATCTGCTTAATTTTCTCCATTGCCAATTGAGATGGAACTGGAGCCCATCTCGAAAACTCTGTACTCCAGAAACATCTTCCTTGAGTAGCGCTTCTAATTTGATCTGCTAAATCAAAGGTTTCCGATACAGGAATTTCACCCTTAACTAGCATTAGCATTCCATGCTGCTCCATTTGATGTATTCTTCCACGCTTAGAAGTTAAAACTCTCAGCAAGCCGCTTAAGAATTCTTGTGGAACCTTTGCCTCTATTTTTAACAAGGGCTCTAAAAGTATTGGTTCAGCCATTAGGAAAGCTGCGAAAATTGCATCCTTAGTGGCAGGCATAATTTGGGCGGGTCCTCTATGCGCAGGGTCTTCATGAACCATTGCATCTACAAGCTTAACCTTCACACCTCTAATGGGTTCTTGACATAGTGGACCTGCTTCCATTGCCCATCTAAAACCAGAAATAATTGTATCCTTTATATCCCTTAGATACTGTACACCCTTTGTGACATCAACTAAAATGTTAAGATGCTCATCTATAGCCCATATCCCCCTCGCTTCATTGGAATCCCAATTAGCTTCTCCACGAAGTATTTTGGCACGTGTTCTCCAGTCTTGGTCCTCATAAACCTTTCCATCAGCCAACAACTTTAGAGTAGTTTCATCTAGAGGCTCAATTGAAATATATACTCGATTATGTTTATTAGGAGATTTTCCTTCCACAGGGCCAGCTGTACGTTTAATACTCTCTCTATAAACAACAATTGGCGGCGACGTCTCTATAGGTATGCCACCAGTTCTCTGCTGTAAATCCCATAAGGCAATTTCAAGATGCAAAGTACCCATACCGCTAATCAAATATTCTCCAGTCTCCTCATTAATTTTAACTTGCAACGTTGGATCCTCAATAGCCATTTTCCGTAACGTTTCTACTAGCCTCGGCAAATCACTACTTCGCTTAGGCTCAATGGCAATAGTTACAACGGGTTCACTAATATACTTTAATCGCTCAAAGGGCGGCATAACATCCTTATATTTTAAATCTACAATGGTTTCTCCAGCTCTAGCTCTATCCAAACCTAAGAGAGCAACAATATTACCTGCACTAACCTCATTAGCCACTTCACGATATGGACCCATATACAAACCTACTTGCTGAACTCTACCACTACTCCTAGCCATAATTAAGTATACTTCATCACCATTATGGACAGTTCCACTGAAAACTCTTCCAGTTGCAACTAGACCTGCATGTGGATCAACAACAATTTTACTTATACAGACAACTAGTGGACCATTAGGATCACAATTTAACATCGCCTTACCAATCTCACTATTCAAGTCACCTGACCAAAGTTTAGGTATCCTATATCTCTGAGCTTCACGGGGATTAGGAATATGCTCCACAACCATGTCAAGTATAGCTGCATATAATGGAAACTCCTTTGCCAGCTCCTCAACAGCCTCTGGACCACTATTATATGCATCAATAATGTCACTAAACTTTAACCCACTCTTCTGCGCAATAGGTATAGTGACACCCCATTTATGTAGAGCTGAACCAAATGCAACTTGACCCTTTGCTGGATTAACCTTCCATTTATCCTTAAATTCAGGCTCAGCATACAAATCTATTAATGCATTAAAATCACGAATAATCTCCATCAATTTCTCTTGAATTTCAGATGGAGACAATCTAAGCTCACGAATCAACCTATCAATCTTATTAATATACAAGAGAGGACGAACTCTTTCCTCAAGACCTTGCCGCACCACAGTTTCCGTCTGTGTCATAACACCCTCAACAGCATCCACAACTACAATAGCACCATCCATGACTCTAAGCGAACGTGTAACGTGACCTGTGAAATCTACGTGTCCAGGCGTATCTACAAGGTTAATTACATATGGTTTACCATTCCATTCATGGTAAAGGGATACGTTAGCAGCTTTAACTGTCATTTGTCTCATTT
>JANZKD010000203.1 GCA_025061245.1 Candidatus Culexmicrobium profundum | reverse complement strand
CATATTGAAAACTTCATACATTTCACTCCAGTTAACCTTTCCTTCAAGCTGAATTAATTTGAATATTGGATCAATGGGGGGCAAATTATCCTTTATATAACGCAAATTAACGCCGATTCGAAGTATTTTAGTTAAACCTCCCCCAGTGTTATGAACCATACCAGTTACACCTTCACCGCATCTTTCTAAAACCTCCATTATTATTGGAGCATAAATTCGAGTAGGAGAAAGAAGTGCTTCTCCAATAGTCATTCCAAGTTCATCTAGATAATCTTCAAGACAGTATCGGCCAAAATATTTTCTTTCAGATAGCGGCTCACCTATTTCAGGAAACTTTGACAAATATGATTCATTTAGTAATGCATGTCTAGCTAAAGTTAATCCATTACACATTATACCACTATTCTCAACTTTTTCATATTTTGCTCTTCCACTACTCTTTAATCCAACTATAATGTTTCCAGCACATATACTATCACCAGTTATTGCCTTAGACAATTCAACTTCTGCGAGGAGAATACCTGCAATATCTAGTGTTCTAACTTGATCAGGAAGATCAGCAGTTTCACCACCTGCAAACAGTATAGGTAAATTAAAGTTTGAGAGAAGATCGAAGACCTCTTTAAAGCCTACACCTAACTCATGTAAAACCTCTAAGCGTGGTATTTTAAATGAATTAAGCGAAATATAATCGGCGAAGGCAATTGGTTTTGCACCAACCGTAATTACATCATCAAGATTCATAGCAACTACATCTTGAGTTAAACCTCTAAACCATTTACAGTCCCCTGTCTCTTTATAATATAAATATGCGATTATGGGCTTACTTCCAGCACCATCAACATGAAGAACTAACCCTCTACCACCTTCAGAAACTTTAAAAACATTTGTAAAAGCATGAGGAAAAATATTAGCTACAAAGCTCTTAAAGAAATCTATACCTGCCTTATGCACATCAACACCTAACTCTGAATACCTACTTTTACCATTCATCTGACATCAAATAGGTATCACTCTTAAATCTATTTAATCTTATACTTATTCACGTTGAGGTGAAATGTTGAAGCCCATTGTGGCATTAATATTGGGAAGCGAAAGTGATAGAGTAATTGGAGATAAAATCTATGAAAAATTAAAGCAATTTAACATTAAAGTCGAATACAGAATTTTATCAGCTCACAGAAATCCTGAGGCATTAGAGAAGTTTATAGCTGAAACAAAAGCAGAGGTATTCATAGCTGTTGCAGGTCTATCAGCTGCACTTCCAGGATTCATAGCATCCAAGACTCTGAAGCCAGTTATAGGTGTCCCAAGAAATGTTAAATTAGAAGGTCTCGATGCTTTACTATCAATAGTTCAAATGCCCCCAGGAGTTCCTGTAGCCTGCATTGGAATAGATAATAGTGAAAATGCAGCAATACTAGCAATAGAAATTCTAGCAATAAAATATTCTAGCCTAAGAGAGAAACTAATTGAATATAGAGAGCATAGGAAAAAGAAGGGAGCGAAAATTATTGCCGATGAAAACTGACATAAACTAAAGAAGCTCTTCAACAATATAGTTTATCATAGACTTAAAGATTAACCAGCCATCAGCATATGAAGATAGAATAGAACTATCAGGAAGCTGCCAAGAATATATTGCACGCTCAGGATGAGGCATCAAACCCATAACTGTACCTGAAGGATTACAAATTCCAGCAATATCATGAAGGGAGCCATTGGGATTAAATGGATAAACGCCGCCAGCAGGTTTACCTTCAGGAGTAGCATACCTAAAAACTACTTGATCACTAGACAACAGTTTATTCAAATAATCTTCAGAATAAAGCAGAAAACGACCCTCACTATGGGCAACAGGCATACGCAATACTTTCCCTACGCTAAGTTCTCGAGTAAAAATACATTTCCCCTTATTTTCATGAATTAAATAAATCCACCTACACTCAAATTTCGCTGAAGTATTAGATGCTAGAGTTGCCTGCGGTTCCGCTCCATATGACAATCCTGGAAGAAAATTTAATTCAACTAAAACTTGAAATCCATTACATATCCCAAGAACAGGACACCCACTTTCTATGTACTTTGCCAAAATATTCCATAGGTGTGCCTTTAACTTCTTGGCCCATATAGCTCCAGCCCTAACTCTATCCCCATAGGAAAAACCACCCGGAATCACTAATCCATGATAATCAAACAGATCAGTCTTCCCTGTCAGAAGCTTATTTACATGAACTATGTCAACTTTAGCTCCAGCTTCCCTTAAAGCTCGAGCTGTCTCTGAATCACAATTAGTTCCAGGTGCTCTTAAAACAATTATTTTAACCTTCATTTCAATCCACCTTTCCATGCCCTTCGAAGCTCATTTAAACTTAAATCAACAATCAACTCATAGTTTAATCCATGAATCACGAGACGACCTACATTTAAGACGGTTCCAATCCTAGAAAATGTACATCCAATAGCTGAGGCTAAATTCTCAAATTCAGCTGAACAGTCTTCTTTAACCTCTACTAGAAAACGACCATTACTCTCAGAAAAAAGTAGGAAGTCATTTCGATTAATTCCATTTCTATGAACCTTACTCAACCAAATTTCAGCGCCATAATTACTTGAAATAGCCATCTCAGCAATAGCAACTCCAAGACCTCCATCAGATAAATCGTGAGATGCAGAGATATATCCTCGATCAATAGCTTCAGTAATCAGCTTCATATTCCTCTTAGATTCATCCACATATACTTTAGGAATAGTGCACCCAATATAGCCCTTCAGACGATAATATTCTGAAGCCCCTAACTCATTGCGTGTTAATCCAACCAAGTAAATTGAATTTCCTGGAGCTTTAAAATCAATAGAAATAGCATTTCTAATTTCAGGAATTATACCAATTGCAGTTATTAGAAGAGTGGATAAAACAGGACCTAGAGGAGACTCATTGTAAAGACTATCCTTACCAGATATGTAGGGAACTTCAAAAAGCTTCGCAAAGTCATAGCATGCCTTTGTGGCTCTAAATAAAGCACCCATTCTATCAGGCTTCTCAGGATTCCCCCAAGTAAAATTATCTAAAATGGCGATACGTCTACCTCCAACAGCAACATTATTTCTCAAAGCTTCATCAATACTTGAAGCAGCCATCCAATAGGGATCAATTCGACTATACCATGGCTTTAAACCCACAGATATAACTACACCCTTCCATGAATCATCTAAGGGCTTAATTATAGCCGCATCATTAGGGCCTCCATAGAAACCATGAAGAGGTTTCAGAACAGTGTTACCTTGAACTTCATGATCATAAGTTCTAATAACACTCTCCCTGCTGGCAATGTTAGGAGAAGAAAGCAATCTTAAAAGTTCTTCACCTAAATCTTTAGATTCAGGAAAAATAGGCTCCTCATATTCCACTACCTTCCAGACAGCTTTCCTACTAAGTTTAGGTGGAGAAAGAAGAAAATCTACACTTAGATTTCCAATTAGATAATCTTTAAAGTATATCTTAATAGAATCCTCATCAGTAAAAATACCTATAATAGATGCTTCAAGCTCTTCATCCCTAATAATTTCTAAAACTCGTTCAACATTCTCTTCAGGTACAGCTAATAACATTCGCTCCTGCGACTCTGAAATCCAAATCTCCCAAGGAGCCATATCAGGTTCTCTCAAATGTAATTTATTGAGATATACTATAGCTCCACCACCTAATCGATAAGCCATTTCAGCTATAGCAACTGCTAAACCTCCACCACCGAGATCAGTTATACCCGAACCTAAATTCTCATCTCTAATCTGTAAAATTGCCCTCCTCAATTTCTCCTCTTCAATTGGATCAGGTATTTGAACAGCTGATCTAGAAGTCAATTCTGAGTCCTCACGTAAATCTGCTGATGCAAAGGTAGCTCCATGAATTCCATCCCTACCAGTTCTATTACCAATCACTATTATTGCATCACCAGCCTTCACACTCCACCTATACTTAGACTTAGGCAATAAACCAACGCAACCAGCATACACCACTACATTACCAACATAACCCTCATCAAAGCATATAGCACCCGCTACAGTTGGAATACCCATGTTATTACCATAATGACCTATCCCAGCCACAACACCCCTAAATAAATATCTTGGATGCTTAATTCCAGGAGGCAGCTTTTCATATGGATAATTTAAGGGACCAAAACAAAGCACATCTATAAGTGCAATAGGCTTAGCCCATACACCAAGTACGTCACGAATAACTCCACCTATTCCTGTAGCTGCACCTCCAAAAGGATCAATAGCTGAAGGATGATTATGCGTTTCCACTTTAACTGCAATAGCATATTCATCTGTGAAATCAATTATTCCAGCATTATCCTTTAGAAAAGAAATAACCCATGGAGCATTAACTTCCCTAGTAGCTCTCTCTATAAAGCTTTTCAACATATTATCTGCCAACATTTTTCCATTCTCATCAACAATGATAGCCTTAAACGTCTTATGTCTACAATGCTCAGACCACAACTGACCAATAGTTTGAAGCTCAATATCAGTTGGATTCCTACCCACAGCATTAAAATATTTCTTGACAGCCCTCATCTCATTTAAATTCAAGTTTAAACCCATGACACTACTTATTTCCATTAACTGCTCATCTGAAGCATTTAGAACTTCAATTTCATAAACTTCGAAGGGTAATGAAAGCCTCCTATAGATCATACCCTCTCAACTCTAAAGGAATAATCATCCTTCACAGGATTAGCTAAAAGCCGTCTACACATTTCATCAACAATGCGTTTAGCATCCTTTTCATCTCTGGCATCAATCAGTATTTTATAGACCTTACCAACACGAACGCTAGACACAGGGTATTCTAAATCATTTAAAGCTTCCCTTACAGTTTCTCCCTCAGCATCAACTAATCCCTTCTTAAGCCAGACTTCAATCCATGCTAAGAATTTAGCCATACAACCACCTAAGCTTCATATACAATACATTTCTCAGCAAAGTGAGCTATTCCCTCAGCAATTTTCCTTGCAGTAGCCAAATCTTCATGACAAGCTACTGCCAATCCCATTCTCCTGCCAGGATATGCTGTTGGCTTCCCAAAATACCATACATCTCCCACATAGTTTCTCCTTCTAATAAAATTGTAAACAGCGCTTGCATCCCATCGAAGAACACTTGAAGACTCACTTACACCATGCTCGGGAGCTAGAATTACATGCGCAACGAAAAATCTGTCCTCAGTCAATAAACTTACATCAGACTTCAAGATAGGAAGACCCATTGAAGCCAATAAATGAAGGGCACCTTCATCCTTACTTAAAGCCCACCTAGTAACCATTCCAGTGTCATGAGGCCTATTAGCAAACTCACTATTATACACCTTACCATCCACAACAAATTGCTCCACAGCATATATTCCAAGTCCACCCAAATATTCAGCAATCCTTCTAGCATACTCTTGACATTTACATTTCACATCTTCTGGAATAGTGTAAGGAAGCCAGCTTTCATGATATGTAGCTGCAGGTCTATAATGCTCAATAGGAGGAAGCAAAGTTGTAACAATATTTCCATTTTCATCAAAATGCCTTAAAACCAGCTGTGTAATCTCTACACCCCTCTCTTTAAGATCAGTTAAATACCTTTCAACAATAACTTCATCCCCCTTCCCCCTAGCATGCTCAACTGCATATTCGTATGCCCTCTTCACATCACTCCATGTTTTAGCTATAGTTGTACCATGACCACTAGAGGTCATAATTGGCTTTATTATCAATGGAAGATCCATATCCTTAGCCACACGCTT
>JANZKD010000257.1 GCA_025061245.1 Candidatus Culexmicrobium profundum | reverse complement strand
TTCATGGTGAAAAGCTAATAGAAAGATATTTACATAAAAGACCTAAAACAATTTCTTATTAGAAGTTTGACATTATTTCTTTAAAGTGTAAGACCTATATTTTAAGTTCATTCTGTAGGTCTACTTGATTAGTTCTCTTGGATCTATTCTTCTTAGACCTGGTATTTTATCAAATACATTATCCGTTGAAATTATTATGCGGTCATCAGTTTTATTTAGTGCTGTTGCTGCATAGTAGGCGTCAAACAATGATGTTAAGTTGTATTGCTGCATTAAAGTAAATGCTAACAAGTCTATTATGTAGTCTGTCTCGATTAACTTTAGATTGTTTATGGCTGTTATTGCTGAAACTCTAGATATAAATTCGTTTAGAGAAATTCCTTCCTGCATGGACACATAATATAATTCATGCAGTACTTCTCTTGAAGCGTAAACTTCTCCAAATTTGCCCTTCTCTATTCTTTCAATCAGTTTCTCTGCAGTGGGTTTCAACCAGTCTTCAGATTTAATATAAGCGTATAAAACATCTGTTTCAATCATCATAATTGCTTCCTCCTTTTAGCTCTCTTAACTGTATCTTTTCTAGCTAGTTCTTCCGCCATTTTTTTCAATTCACGTCGAGTCCTGCTAGTTTTCAACCAATTCTTAGCATATTTAACAGGTTCAGGTGGAATGGGAATTATTATGAAGAAGCTTCCAGCTGGAATTATTATTGCTTTTGTACTCTTCACTTTCATTTTCCTAGGTATGGTGAGCCTGCCCCTACTATCAATATTTACAACCGCCAAGCTAATCCCTCGACGCTATAATTTACCCACAAATATATAAAATTGACCATAATCTTGCTAATAACCCAATCCATTTTCGTTATTGAGGTTTATTGGCGGCTTTCTTGAAAGTTGTACTGATGAGACTTAGATTAAGAAGCTAATTTATCTTTGTGTTTTTCGTCTTTTTTATTTTTGCTAGATTTTCTTGAGAATATATATATATGTCCCATTAGTAACTATTTAAGAGATGAGTGTTGAAGTTAAGTCTGTTTCTCATGAATATGTTGAGCATCGTTTGAAGATTATTGGTTATGAACAGAAGTATGCTTTAGGCTTTGTAATTCAATTATTGTTGAGTATGCTTACTGGTGGATTTAAGAGGAGAAGAATTAAGGTGTTAGATGGTGTTGACTTATTTATTGATAGAGGTGAGTTTTTGGGTTTGATTGGTGTTAATGGTTCTGGTAAGACTACTTTACTTAAAATTATTGGCGGTCTTCTTACTCCAACTAGTGGTGATGTAATTGTTAATGGTTTTAGTATGGTGAGTGAGGAGGATGTTGCTAGAAGATATGTAATGTACATTCCTGGAGCTTTGGTGGGAGGAGCGATAATATCGCCATTTTTCACTGTTAGACTGGCTCTTAAGAAGATTTTTGAGTTGTATGGTATTCCTGTTTCAAGGGTTGATGAGGCATTGAAGATTGCTAAGTTGGAGAGCTTCAGTGATAGGCGGATTCTTTCTCTTTCTAGTGGCTTGGCTGCTAGGCTTATGTTGGCTTCTGCACTCTTTTCTGATGCCGAAGTTTTTCTTTTTGATGAGCCTGTTGTAGGTATATCTGCTGAAGCTGTTCAGAGTTTCTATGATTTTATTAGAGATAAATTATGGAGGGAGCGTGATTCCACTATAATTTATGCTACTAATAATCTTAATGAGGTTCAGAGGCTTTGTAGAAGGATCGCTATACTTCATGGAGGGAAAATAGTTACTTCGGGTTCACTTTATGATCTTGTTAGAGGAATTGGACTTAAGGAGGTAGTTGAAATTAGATTTTATGGAATTAGTAGCTTAGATGAAGTAAAGCTTCTTCTTGATGACTTGGCTGAGAAGTATGAAGTTGATAATCTTGGAGGTGATTATTATCAGTTAAAGATTATTGCTTCTAGGGCTGAGGATGTTTTACCTTTATTAATTGAGAGGCTTGTTAGAATGGGTGGTAGAATTTTGTCTGTAAAGGTTCGGGATATAAGTTTGGAGGAAGTTTTTATTCACTATGTAGGTAAAGGTGGAGTTGGATGAATTTACTAGGCTTTGGGAGAAGAGTTAAGCGAATTTTTAAGGATGGTTTTCGGCTATTTAGATGGTTTTTGTGGGTTAGAATTGTTAGTGTTGGTTGGGCTTTGCCCTTTGAGTTTATTGGTGTTTTAGTGTCTGTGGCTGTGTATTATTTTTATACTCTTGGATTGACTGGTGGAGGTGTTCTGCTTAGAGGTTATGATCCAATTCACTATTTGATTATTGGTTTGTTTGTTAGAAGTCTGGTTAACATAACTTTGCCTCTTGTTTATAGTTCTGTGAATGATCTTTATAAGGGATTTTTTGGTGTGAGAGGTGTTGGTATGTCTCTTGCTGATTATTTGAGGAATTTTAGGATGTCTATTTATAGTTTTGTTCTTGCAAATTTATTTTCATTTTATATTCGAGAGTCATTGATTGCAGTTTTATATCTTGTTGTTGGCGTGCTATTTTATGGACTTGTTCTTCCTTCAATTGACATGTTGCTTCTTGTTATGTTAGCTTTGGTTATGGGGTCTATTGCTTCATTGGGTTTAAGTTTTCTGGTTGCAAGTACAATTTGGCTTACAGGTGTTTTAATGCCTCAAAGTCCATTGCTTTGGTTTTTAGAGGTTTTGGTGTCGCTTGCATCTGGAGTTTACTTTCCTGTGGATTTACTTCCTGGCTGGTTGAAGTCATTTTCATATTTTTTGCCTCACTATTACTGTGTAGGTGCTATTAGATCCATATTTGCTTTTAAGAGCAATTTTTTCGCTGACTATGCTGTTAAGCTTTTCATATACATGGTCGCTTCAATTTCAATTGGTTTATATGTCTTCCACGAGTCGTATGTGCGGTTTGGGAAGAAGAGGCCTCCATCTCCTCTTTAGGTTTCGAGTTTAGTTCTGCATGACTTCTGGCTTTATTCTTTTGAGTATGTCTGGTACTATTATTCCGGCTAATCCTCCTAGGATAGCGTGTATGGCGACGAATCCGTATAGGAAGAAGATTAGTGGCCATGTCCAGTTTAGGAATATGCTGAAGGACCAGTATAGTATGAAGTCTCCGGGTATTATGTATATTGCACCTGTGATTCCATAGAATAGCCTTGGATTGCGTGGATGCTTTATTGTTTGGAATAGTATGTCGATAATTATTCCTCCTACTAGCCATGTTGGTATTATCATGAATTTTACTGGTGGGCCTCCTGGTAGGATGGTTGATATGAGGCCGCTGATGAGTTGAGTGAAGGTTGCTATTCCCTTTCTATTGATGATTGTTCTTATTGTTAGGATGAGGATTGTGCCTATGGGGATTGAGATGACTGCGTATAGTCCTGGGAGTGGTGCTGGTATGAAGTTTGTTGTTAAGGTGCTTAGTGATGATATGCATGCGAATATGGATGTGAGTGCTATTTCCTTTGATGATAGAATTGTGTTTTTCAAGGGTGTTCATCTCCTAGAGGGTGAAGGGTTCCCGTTTTATGGATATTCCTTTTCCATCTAGGATGTAGTGTTCTTCTTTGGCGCAGTCTATGCAAACTGGTTTTCCATCTTTAATTCTTGCTTTTGGTTCCATTACTTTTTCTCCGCAAATTGAGCATATTACTGATTTGAATATGGGGGCATATTCTGGTACTTTGATTTTTAGGTGAGTGATTTTGAATACCTTGTTTATGGGTTGACTTAATTCTTTAAGTGATATTTCAGCGAAGAGTTTCATCATTTTTTCATGTTCCTCTTCTGTTGCTTTTTCTCTTTTTACTACAATCTTATTCCATAATCTATATGCTTCAGGATATTCCTTCATGCGGGTTTCTTCAAATTCTGGGTTTAGAACTAATCTTATTGCTGTTCCATCTCTTTTTGCTACTGTGACTGCTGTTTTCCCTATATCTCTGAATATGAGTGCATTGTTGCCGAAGGTGCAGCCAGTCACAAATTGTATGCCGTCAGTGAAGCAGCTGTTTGTTTCAACTATTGCTATTACTTCCTCCATGCCTCTGCTTTTTATTTTTAATTCCTTTATGGCAGTGTAGCCGGCCATTACTCCATAGGCGAGGTATGGGCATAAATGTCCATGTAGTTCAGCAGCTTTATAGAGTAGTCCTTTTAAGTCTCCCTTCTCAATTAATTTTTCAATTTCTCGTCTGGGTGAGGGGATATCGCTTTCTTCTTTTTCCTGTGTCATGGTGGATTTTATTTTGAATGGTGTTATTAAATTTTTCTTTAGTAACACTATTTTCAATGTGCTGTCCTTAATGTTAAATTTACTTTTCAACATAATGGTTAGGGGGATTAGTGTTGAAGTCTATTTTTGATTTAATCTCTCTGAAGGGTAAGAGAGCTTTAGTGACTGGTGCTGCTTCTGGTATTGGTAGAGCTATAGCTCTTCGATTTGGAGAGGTTGGGGCGGATCTTGAGCTTGTAGACATTAATTTGGATGGGCTAAAGAAGGTTAGAGATGAGCTTTCAATGTTTAATGTTGAGGTTAATTTACATAGAGTGGATCTCTCAGTTAAGGAGGAAATAGATTCTCTTTGGGATGCTATTGGAAATCGTGCTCCGGATATACTAGTTAATAATGCTGGTATTTTTCCCTTCAAGGATTTTCTAGAGGTTGATGCAGAGTTTCTTGATAGGATTATGCGAGTTAATTTGTATTCAGTTTTCTGGATGTGCCAGCATATGATTGGGAGGCGAATTAAAATGGGTAAGGGTGGTGTAATAGTTAATGTGAGTTCAATTGAAGCTCTAATTCCTCTTGAAGAAAAATTATCGCATTACTGTATCAGTAAGTCTGGTATAATAGCTCTCACTAGGTCCTTAGCTAAGGAGTATGGTGGACATGGTTTTAGGATAAATGCTATTCTTCTTGGAGGTATAAAGACTCCTGGAGCTATGAGGGCTGCAAAGGCACTTGGATTAAGGGCTATAAAAATTGGTCGTGAATATCTAGAGAGAGTGCCGTTAGGTAGGATGGGTGATCCTGATGAGGTGGCTAGAATTGTTCTTGTCTTGGCAAGTGAGTTGTCTACATATGTTCATGGTGCATTGATTGTAATTGATGGCGGTGTTTCTTCTTCATAGATGGTGAGTGATTTGGATTATGATTTGTTAATTGTTAATGGGAGAATTTTAGATGGGACTGATAATCCATGGTTTAGGGCTGATGTGGGAATTGCCAATGGTAGGATCATGAGTATAGGTGACTTGAAGGGTATTGATGCTGAATTGATTATTGATGCTGAAGGATTATTTGTTTGTCCAGGCTTTATAGATATGCATAGTCACTCGGATTTCACATTGCTTGTTAATCCCAGGGCTGAAAGTAAGGTTAGACAGGGTGTTACAACTGAAGTTATTGGTAATTGCGGTTCTTCTGCTGCTCCTGTTAAGGGTGAGACGGCTAGGGCTAGACTGCTGAGTATGATGCATAAGTATGGTGTGGAGTTTAGTTGGAGTACTTTTTCAGAGTACTTGAAGACTTTGGAGGATAGGGGGGCTGCAGTTAATGTTGCTGCATTGGTTGGTCATGGAACTGTTAGGAGGTGTGTTTTAGGTTTAGAGAGTAGACCTCCAACTAGAGATGAGCTTGATGAGATGAAGGCGTTGGTAGCTGAGGCTATGAAGGCTGGAGCATTCGGTATGTCTTCGGGATTAGTGTATCCTCCAGGTAGGTATGCCAGTAAGGAGGAGTTGATTGAGCTTTGTAGAGTTGTCGCGAAGTATGGTGGATTTTATGCGAGTCATATTCGAGGTGAAAGGGAAACTATTGTTGAAGCCACAGCTGAGGCAATTGAAATAGGTGAGCGAGCTGGTGTACCT
>JANZKD010000279.1 GCA_025061245.1 Candidatus Culexmicrobium profundum | reverse complement strand
TGCAGCGCTCTTTCATGAGGCAATTGGACATACCTTGGAAGCTGATGTAGCATTAGAGCAAGGGAAACCACTAAAGTATGGAGTGAAAATTGCATGTAAGGATTTAACTGTGCTTGATGATCCTCTCATTCCTGATGGCTATGGAAGTTTTTCCTTTGATGATGAAGGAATACTTGCCAGAAGAAAAATCTTAATTGAAAATGGAGTAATAGTTAACCTTCTTCATAATCGATGGAGCGCATATGTATATAATGTTGAACCGCTAGGAAATGGCAGAGGACTTTTCTTTCCACCGAAAGCTTTTATGAGCAATATTAAAGTGAAAGCTGGAGACTGGCACTTTAAAGAAATAATTAATGAGACCAGAAGAGGTTTTCTAGTTAGGGATGTAGTTAAAGCAGAGCTAACTGATATCATAACTATAATTCCTGAAGAATCATGGTTGATTGAGCGAGGAGAAATAAAAGAGCCTGTATATATAAGAGAAATAAAATTTCCATTAAAGAGAGCATTAATGAAAATAGATGCCATTGGAAGAGAAATGGAATCAAGATTTACAGTTGAAAAGGGTCTTCCAATAGGTGAATACAGTCCCCCAATAAGAATAGCAGAGGCATATGTTTTCTAAGATGAATTTTATTGTTTTCAAAACTTTTAATTCTGCTGAAATAATCACTATTTACTCATAAACTCTCTTACCTCATCGATGATATATTTTACTAAGTTTTCCACAATTATTTCTCCCTTCTCAGCGGATGCCAATGTTGCATCACCAAATATACCCGATGGAGAATATGCTCCAGCATCCTTCTTCTCAGGGTTACGTGTAAGCCCTCTTCCCTTCATTGGATGATAATCTTTAACTGCTTTACTCATGTCAACTACTTCTGGTTTAATATATAGCATCATGAATATCTCAATTTCATCAGCATGCGTTCCTCCTTCTTGCTCAGAAATTTCCTTTTCTACACTGCTTAATGCTTTTAAAATATCTGTATACCTCATTTCAATTCCTCTTCCCCTCAATTCTTCAGCAGCCATTTTAAGTCTATAAATTGTAGAAACACCTGTGTTAAGTACATAAAATTTCTTTATACCATAATTGCTCATTGATATGCAAATATCCTTTACCATTTCCTTAAAGGTATTCAATTTCAAGGAAACTGATCCAGGATACTCTAGGAAGAAGGGATAATATCCATACTGTATTGTGGGCATTAAGATTACTGGAACTTCACTAGCCACCCGATTTGCTAGATATTCCGCTATTATCCAATCTGTATTCAATGGCATGTGTGGTCCATGCTTTTTTGTTCTAGCCCCTAAAGGAATTAATATTATTTTATATTTTTAATAACTTTTTCTGCTTCAATCCAAGTTAAGTTCTCAAGTTTCACACTTTTCTCCCTTTTAGGAATGTTGATTTGAGTATTAACCATGTTTTTCTCTATCATTTTATATTATAATACATTTTTTGTAGGCTTTATGCTTATTGTATTGTAATTGATCTATAGGAGGGAAACGTATAAGTACTTCTATTTAAGTATTTATACGTGTGAAGTTGTATGACTGACAAAGTAAAGTTGACAATTACAATTAATAAAAATTTACTGGCCATTGTAAAAGAGAGAGTTAAGAGTAAAGGTTTATCTCTATCTAGAATTATTGAAAATTTTTTGGAGTTTTATGTGAATCCATACGTGTACTGTTTTAAATGCGGTGAAAAATTTTTTGTTGATAAAGCTGAAGTTTGTCCCAAGTGCGGCTGGCTTAAATGTGTAAATTGTGGTGCATGTAGATGTGAATTGGATGATGAAACTGCAGCTGCAGTTTTTCACATGCGTCGTGTCTATGAAGACTTGTTAATGGGGCGAATTAAATAGGCGAGGTGAGTTTTCAAAATGAATTCGAATAAAATGACATTCGATTTAAAAGTTAGGCGAATATCACTTATGGCTATGCTTTCTATAGTATATGTTTTATGTACTTTAATTCCAATTTCACCTTTTATTGGTGGGCCGTCATTGTTGACTTTAAATTTAATTATAGTGCCTACAGTTGCTTTAATTTTAAGTCCAGTTGAAGCCTTTATTACGTCCTTGATTGGCAGTTTGATAACCCTATGGGCCATTCCTATGGCTTTGGCTAATATTTTTGGCCCTAGTGTAATTCTGCTCCCAGTTTTGGGCTCGACTATGGGGAGTCTTTCAAAGTATAAGGCTGGTAAAATAATTGTTGGTTCATATTTAGTTTTTTGTATTTTTGGTTTTATACATGCAATTCCAGAGTTTCCCTTTTGGATTGCTCCTCATATGTTAGCTGTTATATTATGTCCAGTTACTGAATTTATTAAAAATCAAAAATTGAAGATAATAATAATTGCATTTGTTTCAACGATGTGTGAACAGGCAATAATGATGATGCTTGCAGTGTATCAAGTTCAATTGCCATGGCAGGTCTTTGCTGTTGCTTTTCCATTTATGATTTATGAGAGAATATTGGCAACTATTGGAGGTTCAATACTAACTCTTGCTATAAGTAAAATTCCATTTTTGAAAGAGCAGCTGACACTTTCTTTCTAGATATTTTTCATAAACACCTGTCTTAACTAGGTATATTCCATATCTTACAAGTCCCATCATTGATCTAGCTGCTCTTTCAGGTGTAGGATAAGCTGGTATACCAAATTTGTCAAATTTTGTTCGAACCATTTTGGCCATTTCAGCTTCACCTACATCACATGCAATTACTGGTTTGCCGCATTTTCTAATGGTTTCAACTATTCTCTCTACGTAGTCTGCTTCTAGTGTTGGTATGTGATGTAGGGGGAATAATAGTATGCCGTCGATTTCATCGGCTTGACCAACTATTTCAATTGATTTTGCAAACATCTCGGCAGTTGCTACTCCAGTTACATCTATTGGATTTCCTATAGCTGCGAATTCTGGGAGAATTCCAGTTTTCTTTAATTTATCTAATTTTTCTAAAATAGTTTCAGAGAATTTTTCTATTGTTCCGCCAAGTCTTTCAATGGCATCTGCAGCCATTACTCCCAGTCCTCCACCATCCGTTATTATTGCTATTCTCTTTCCCTTAGCGGGAAGCTGATTGGCAAAAACTTTAGCTAGATCCATAAATTCTTCAGTGTCTTCAGCTCTAATTATTCCTGATTGTCTAAAGGCTGCATCGAAAATTTCATCTGATCCTGCAAGTGCGCCTGTGTGTGAAGCTGCAGCTCTAGCTCCTGCACTTGTTCTTCCAACTTTTAATGCTACTATTGGTTTTATTTTTGTAACTTCTCTGGCTACTTCAAAGAATTCTCTTCCCCGTCTAATGCTTTCTAGGTAAATTAATATGACTTCCGTATGTTCATCTTCAGCTAAGTAGCGAATTAAGTCTACTTCATCTACGTCACATCTATTTCCATGACTTATGAATTTACTTATTCCCAGCCCACTACCCGCCATGTAGTCTAAGATTGTTGCTCCAAAGGCTCCACTCTGGGTTATTAATGCTATTTTACCTGGTTTAGGCCTGGGTGTAGCTAATACTGGGGCTCCTTCAACCATTTTTGAAACTTCAAGGAAAATCGTGTCTACTCCACTATATGCATCATATATTCCCACACAATTTGGACCAATAATTCTCATGCCGTATTTATGAGCTATATTTACAATTTTATGTTCAAGTTCAATGTTTCCAACTTCACTGAAGCCGCTACTAATAATTATAGCTCCCTTTGCACCTGCCTTTCCACTTTCCTCTAAAACTTTAGGTACAATTGGAGCTGGTACTGCGATTACTACTAAGTCTATCTGATCTCTTAATTCTAATACGCTTGAATAGCATGGCATTCCTAGAATTCGTTCAGCTTTTGGATTTATTGGGTATACTTCACCTTTAAATTGTCCAGCAATTAAGTTTTCAAGGAAATTTCTAAAGATTACATGTCCTGGCTTCCTTCTTTCACGGGAAGCTCCAATAACTGCTACTCCTTTAGGGTTGAAAAAGAAGTTTAGCGTCATAAGTTCATCTCCTATTCAATCTTATTTAGTTATTAGCTAAGATTTTCTTTTCTCTTATAACTTATTGTTTTTATCCTTTTCAGTTTTAATGCAATAGATTTAGAAGTGATTGTGATTTTGAAGCGTACTTGATTTGATATTTAAAATTTATAAAAACATTTAAGATCTTAGTTTAAAAATTATATTTTCAATTAATGAGAATGCTTTTGAAGCATCCTCTCTATCGACAATTAGTATAGTATCTTCATGGCATGAAATTATTTGAGTTATATTGATTCCTTTTCTTGCTAATAGCGATGTTATGTATGCTATAACTCCTGGAACTTCAATAACTGTTTTAGGGCTGACTAATATTATTGCTGATTGATTATCAATTAAGATTTCAATGTTTTCTTCACCTATGGTTTTAAGGATTTTACCTAAAATCCTTTTATCAAAAATTAATGTGAATGTGCGTAGTCCTTGAGTTAATTGGAAGAATCTTGCCCTAACAACATTTTCCATTAATTTATCAAGCTTATCCATTAATGTCTCTTGCTTAGTGGTTAAGACAATGATATCGCTTTTAAGCTCTAATACGCTTTCACTAATGACATCTTTGATTATTTTCTCTAAAATTTTATGTTTTCTTTTAATATCTTCACTAAATCTTATTAAGGCCATTTTGATCGCTTCTAGGCTGATCCTATTCCTGCCAGTTGCCTCTAGGACCTCTGGATATATTCTTTCGGCTAGAGCTGAATAATTGATTACATTCATTTTTATTGCATCTAATAATGTGGGATGCATCAAGATTATTCTTCTAACCGCCTCTGCCACTGAAATCGTTTTTACCTTATCCTCCATGCTTCCACCTTTATCCCACTTAAACAGAAAGATTTGGAACAATATCTTGTCTGAAGATTTAAGATGTTTTCTATTACTCCTACTTTAAATTGAATGTCTGTATTTCGCATAGCAAATATATGCCTATGTACTTCTTAGGCGTCCTATATCTAATTCATTGACATTATCATAATTGTTCACTACTTGGTGATTCCCTCTTTTTCATATACTCTATTTTCCATTCTTCAAATTTTTTCTCATACTCTCTTCTCAAATTTTCTTCGAACTCTCTTCTTTCATTTTCATACATCTCCTTTAACATAGACATAGCTAATCTTCTGGCTTCTTCAAAGGCTTTAGTTTTCATTTTTTCACGAGTTATGCCATAAGTGAGAAACGCTCCTATACCGAAGGATAATGCGGCAATTAGCGCTTCAGCTACCCAATCAACCATTATTTACCCTCCAATTTTAGTACTCTCTACTTTATTTAGGTTTAAATAGTTTTATTATAGCTTTTACTCAGTAAACTTACTTCAAATACTTATTGAACCACCGTATCATATGTTTTAATCTTTTAATTCGATGGGATGGAACTCCTGATCTACTGAACACGTGGTTTCCTTTCATAAATAGGACCAATTCAGCTTCTTTGCCTAGATATTTTAAGGCTGTGTAGAATAGTAAGGCTTGATCAAGCCAACATCTATAGTCTTCAATGCTATGAATTATCATCAATGGCGTTTTAACTTTATTTGCATGTGCTAATGGTGATTTCTCAATGTATGCTTCTCTATTAGTCCAATAATCTCCACCAATTTGATCTGGTACAAAGTGAAAGCCTATATCTGCAGTACCAAATTCAGCTATCCAGCTACAAATTCCATTTAATGATACTGCAGCTTTAAATCTATCAGTTTGCGTTATAATCCAATTAGTCATGAATCCACCATATGATAGTCCAGTTACACCGAGTCTATCTTGGTCTATAAATTTATACTTTGAAGTGACATAGTCGATTGCCTCCATT
>JANZKD010000222.1 GCA_025061245.1 Candidatus Culexmicrobium profundum | reverse complement strand
TTTATCTGTTAGAATGTATTTATCGCATCCTATTTGCCCTAGTTTCCACTTGTTTTCTTTTGAGTCCCAGTACCACCATATCCAGTACATTGATTTTGATGGATTGTTTTCTAGGTTGTTTATTGAGTCTATAAATATTCCGAATGAATATGATGTATATTTTACTTCTGCTATTTTGGTTGTTGCGTTGAAGAGTGTGCTTCCTAGTTTTATTTTCGTTGAGTTAAACCATATTCTACTTCCATTCCCATAGTCTATTCCTATGTTTACTGTGATTGTTTCTTCTATTAGGTCGAGTATTTTCTCTAGGTTTTCTATGCATTCATTTATTTTGGATGTTAGGTTTGCATTGTTTGAGTACATGGCTATTTCAAGTGTTTTCATTAGGCTGTCTGTTAAATCATTTAGCTTTGTTTTTATTTCATTTAGGATTGTTTTTTCTTCTCTGTATACTTTTTCTATTTTTTCATTTTCCATATAATATTGTGTTGCTATTGTTGTGGCGAGGATTGCCCAAATTAATATTAAGCCTGTAATTATCCAGGGTGATTTAATTTTCATTATTTTCTTCCTCCTTATATCCATTAATTTTAGTTATAATTATCGAGGTTATCATGGCGGTTGAGAATTCAGTTATTGGGCCGATTGCATAGAGGTAGCCTCCCATTACTGGCATGAATAATCCGATTATACCTATAATGAAGGCTTTCATGGGAGGCATGAAGGGTAGATATAATAAAAATGAGCTTACAACATCATAGACCAGGAATAGTAAATATGATAGTATTAATGCCTCTGTTTTAGAGAGGTTTTTTGTTTTCCATATTAATCCACTTGTTAATCCAATTATTCCTGATAGAGTTGAAGTTACAAATGTCCATGGTCCTAGTCCTAGAAATATGTCTGAAACTATAAATGTCAATATTCCTGTAATTAGGCCATTTAAGGGACCTAGCATTACGCCTGCTATAACTGAGAATGCGCATGGGAAGTTTATGAATTGGAATGGTCCTACAATTGTGTGTTTTATTATTCTTAGGGCTACGGCTGCTGCTGTTAGATTTGCTATTAGTGTGATGTCTTTGGCTTTTGGTTTGTAGGTAATTTTGCCTATTTTCACATAGGTAATTTTGCCTATCTTTTCTTATAAACCTTTTGTTTCATGATAATTTATATGTAAATTTAAATACTCTGTAAATTGTTCCATCCATATTTTCCCTTTAATGGTACATATAGGACTTCATCTATTACCTTTGTCTTTATTTTATTGTTTTCTTCTTTTTCTATTAGGATTAGTTTTTGGATTTGATTGGGTTTTCCTAGTGGTGCTATTAGTTTTCCTTTAATTTTTAATTGTTCTATTAGTGGTTTAGGTATTTGTGGGCATGCTGCTGTTATTGCTATTTTATCATATGGAGATAGTGATGGATATCCATTTCCTCCGTCTCCTAGAATTACTATGATGTCCTTATATCCTAGTTTTTCAAGATTTCTTTTTTGCAAATTGATATGTTATTGGATTTATTTCAATGGTGACAACTAGTCCTTCTTTCCCGACAATTTCTTTAGCTAATGCTGCTCCATATCCAGATCCTGTCCCAAGAATTGAGCGAATTGAAATTCGACGGGTATGAATATTAATTCATAGTTTTTCGCTCTTCTTTTCTTTTGCTTCTCTTAGTATTGTTAGAGTTATTCCAGTTAATGTTATAATTATGGCTATGAGGCTTTCTATTTTTACTTGTTGATTTAGAATGATTTTTGCTAGTATTGTGGCGCCAATTGGTTCTCCTAGTGTTATTGTTGTTACGGTTATTAGTTTCATGAATTTTAATGCATAATTTAATAGTGTATGTCCTAGAAGCATTGGAATTAAGGCTAATGCTATGAAAATACTCCATGTATTGAGGTTATAGTTTAGAATGTTTTCATTGTTTATTATAGCTATTACTAGGAGGATTATTGCTGCAAAGCTATATACTAAAGCTGTGTAGCTTACTGTATCCATGATGCGTCTGAGATTTCTTCCAATGGTGAAGTAGATGGCGACAGTTAATGCTCCTATTAATGCGTAGATTACTCCTAGGCTTCCAATGGTTCCATTTATTTGTGATGTCAATCCTGCTAGAATTGATATTCCTATGATTGCTAGTATTGTTCCTATAATTTGTATTATTGATGGTTTTTCTCTTAGTAATATGAATCCTAATAGGCTTGAGAATAGTGGATTTGAACTTACGATAGTTGTGCTTATGGCGACTGGAATCATGAATAGTGATTCCATCCAGAGTGTGAAGTGGATTGCTAAGCATAAACCTGCTGTAAATGTTAGTTTTAATGTTTTCTTGTTAATGCTTATTTTTCTCTTTGATGTTAACAATATAATCCATGTGAGTGTTGATGAGAAAATTAATCTCCATAGTGCGCAAATTAGTCCTGAGGCTTCTGATAACACTACTAGTATTGATGCCCATGAAACACTTATAACTGCTATTATTAGTGCTATCCATGGCTTTGAATATTTGCTGATTTTGTTGTTGGTGGTCATTATTTCACTTCACCTATAATAGATAATAATATCTTATTTTAGATTATTATTAGGAGGTGGATTCTTTGTCTAAGCTTAAAGTTGGTTCTATAGAGGCTTCTCCTGGTGAGATGGTTTATGGGAGTTTGAATGTGGGTTTAATGGCTGACGGCACTCCAATTGAAATTCCAGTAATATTGATTCAAGGTGTTGGTGATGGTCCCGTTCTATATGTTCAAGCTGCATGTCATGGTGAGGAAATTAATGGAGTTGAGGTTATACGAAGAGTTGTGAGTAAGTTGAATCCTAAAGAGTTGAAGGGTTCATTAATAGTTGTTCCTGTAGCTAATCCATTGGCCTTTAGGAGTAAACAGTCTTACACTCCAATTGAATTGGAGAATATGAATAGAGTCTTTCCTGGAAGACCTGATGGTAGGTTAAGTGAGCGTATGGCTTATGCCATTTGGAGTAATTGTATTAAGGATAAAGCTGACTATGTGATTGACTTACACACTGGTGTAAGAACAATGTTAACTTTTATTTTTGTAGAGTATGGTGAAGATGAAGTTATAAGGAGGTCTGGTGAGTTAGCGAGAGTTTTCGGTACTGAGTACATTGTAAAGGAGGTTAGAGATGAATATTGGAAGCGAATAAGATTTGGTGGGAAGTTGAGAAATGTCTGTAATGAGCATGGCATACCTTCAATTACGCCTGAACTTGATGGAAGGAGATGTCTGAATGAAGAAGCTGTGCAAATTGGTGTGAGAGGAGTTCTAAATGTGATGAAGTATTTAGGAATGATTAAGGGAAATATCGAGCTTCCACCTAAGCAATATATACTAAAGTGGAGTCCAGGTGAACCTAAGATTACTTCTTCGCTTGGAGGAATATTCATTTCTAAGGTTAAGCCTGGTCAAATTGTTAAGGAGGATCAAGTTTTAGGTTTCATTTATAGTGTGAAAACATTGGAGGTTGTTGAGGAGATTAAGGCGCATAAAAGCGGCATTATACGATATGTGACTGAGTACCCTGTCGTTAATGCTGGTGATCGGATATTAGAAATTTCAGAGATAATTGAGGTGATTGAGAATAAAGGTTAATTATTTATCTTTTAAACTTCATTAAATTATATATCTTAACATTTTTTCAAAAAGCAATTAAGTGTTTATGTGAATTATTAGCTTGGTGAATTAGTTGGTTTCGAGGGCAGATGACTGGTTTAGACAGGCAGTTAAAGATTTAAATCATGCTAAAAAGTCGATTGAATTAAAAGATTATGAATGGGCTTGTTTTGCTGCGCATCAAGCAGCAGAAAAAGCGGTTAAGGCATTATATCAGAAGTTGGGTATTGAAGTTTGGGGATATTCTGTTTCACGTATGCTTATGTCCTTACCAGTGGAGCATAGACCTTCAATGCAACTTGTAGATAAAGCTAAAGAGCTTGATAGACATTATATTCCAACTAGATATCCTAATTTCCATACAGAAGGTGCTCCGCTTGATTATTATACTGAGAATGATGCTGTAAGGGCGGTAAGATATGCGGAAGAGATTATTGAATATTGCAGAAGTAAAATTTTTTAAAATGGACTATGAGAAAGTTATGAGAGAATTAGAAAGATATGCTAAAAAGTCTTTAGAGAAGAAGGCTGAAGTTGTGATTTTAATTGGGTCTTTAGCGAGAGGAGATTATACTGCTTTTTCTGATGCTGATGTCATTATAATCACAAAAGAGGCTTCTAGAAATCCTATTGAGCGTTTATCTAAATATATGGATCCAACATTACCAATAGATTTACAGGTTAGAGTATATACTTATGATGAACTTAAAAGAATGGCCTTTGAAAGTAGGAGAATAATTAGAGAGATAGTTAGTTATGGAAGGATTCTTGCAGGTTCTTCTCATATAATTGATGATTTAAAGCGTATGCTCTCGAGTTGATGGCTATGGTTGAAGTTTTAATTAATCGTGATTGTCTTGAAACTATTTTGATGATTGCTAAAAACGCTTATCCTAAGGAGACATTATTGCTACTTCGAGGAAAAATTGGTAGGGGATTAGTTAAGATTGAGGAGATTTTATTTCTCCCTCCAAGATATGTTGGTTTTGATGCTGTTTCTTTTGATCCATATCGTCTTCCAATAGATTTCTCTATAGTTGGTATAGTTCATAGTCATCCATCTGGTGATTTGAAACCGTCTTTGGAAGATTTGAATGCTGATTTTGGCTCTATTATGATGATTGTTGGATATCCTTTTGATTCTAAGCGTGATGTTGCTGTTTATGATTATGATGGTAGGAGATTGAAGCTTAGAGTTATTGATTGATTTTTGTCCAGTTTAATATTATTGCTGGAGTGTATTCTATTAGTTTTCTTACACCTTCAACTTCTATGAATTCATTTGGTGCGTGTGCTCTTCCGCCATAGCCTTGACCTGCTATTACTACGGAGATTTTTAGCTTCTTTGTGAATAGGTATGATGGTGCTGATCCTGTTATTGTTGTCAATATATGTGGTTTCAAGTGATGTTCTATCCAGTCGTACATGTCGCTTACATGAATGTTAATCCAATCTTTAAAGCCATATTTTTCGAGGTGCTCTATTATAGAGCGGCTATAATCATTTTCTCAAACTTAGAATTACTGTAGATGGCTTGTGTATATTAGTTTTTTATGTCATAAAAATATCTTATTTTTAATGGAAATTTTATAAATAGTCAGCCTGAGCTACCAGTTGAGATTCTTAAAGTTCCAGAAGGTGTAAAAGTTTCTCAAATGCCTGCTTGCTGGTCTTCGATAATTTACAAGTTAACCTTTAAGCAATTGTTCGATAAATCTGACCTTGTAGCAATTGTTGAAGTAATAGGGGTTCCAATTACGTATGGTTGTTGGCAGGGAAATTACTATGACCCCTACTTTTCACTTTATAAAGCTAAAATTATCGAAATTTTGAAGGGAAATGTTTCCATGAATTACATATATCTATATTTGTGGGGTGGATATGATCCAAAATATAACGTTTTCCTTATAATTGAAGGATATCCCGTCTTTAAGCTGGATGACGAATGGCTATTGTTTATGAACAAAATAACTTATGATCGTAATCTAAATGTTGAGTTGCCAGAGAATACGTATCGTTTCGTGGAAATAGCATCTCTTAAACTGATTGAAGGTCGTCTTTATTCTATGGACAATTTTGGGAATAAAATTGTTGAAGATTTATCAAACTTAAAGGTTAAAGGCTTAACCATAGAGGAATTTAAAACCAAACATCTAAGTGGTTAGTCGTTTATACTTTTATTCTTTTAAAAGAGGTTATGGATGTCACTGTTTTCAATTATAGTTGAATCTTGATGAGGTTTGTTACGTGCTGGTAAAATCGAATTTTCATTTTTAGTGGAGATAATCTTTTAGCATAAAGGTTGTTGAGTG
>JANZKD010000288.1 GCA_025061245.1 Candidatus Culexmicrobium profundum | reverse complement strand
TTTCCAACCATCACCCTTACACCATTAATTAGACCAGTGACACCCATACCCTTAATTGCCTTGAAGGCTTCAGGTTGATCTAGCTTGATTCCCCTTTCCTTAGCCTTCCTCACTATTGCTTTACCTAGAGGATGCTCTGATCCCTGCTCAATACTAGCAGCATAATACAAGACTAAGTCTTCTCCATCTGGATCATCTGTGAATGAAATTACATCTGTTACTTCAGGTTTACCCTTAGTTAAAGTTCCAGTTTTATCTAGAATTATAGCCTTAACCTCCCTCATTGTCTGTATGGCTTCTCCCTTCCGAATCAGTATTCCCCTTTCTGCACCCATCCCAGTTCCAACCATTAGAGCTGTTGGTGTTGCAAGTCCCAATGCACATGGACAGGCAATAACTAGGGTGGCAATGGTAGCTGAAATGGCCAGCATCACTATGGGTTGATTTAAGTTTATCCAAGGTAAAGCTGGTTCAGCCCATCTGGCCACAGTCATCATAATGTTTGGAAATGTCATCCACAAAATGAATGTTGTCAAAGCAATTAACAGAACTGTCGGTACGAAGTAGCTTGTAACCTTATCCGCAAACTCTTGAATTGGAACTTTCGTGCCCTGACATTCCTCAACTATTCTGATTACTTGAGCCAGAAATGTATCCTTACCAACCCTTGTAGCCTTTATCTTCAACAATCCCTCCAAATTTACAGTTGCACCTATAACTTCGTCTCCAGGCTTCTTGTGTACAGGCATTGACTCTCCAGTAACCATGGACTCATCCATTGAACTCTCACCATCAATCACAACTCCATCTGTAGGTATCTTTTCTCCAGGCCGAATGATCATTATGTCTCCAACTTTAACCTCTTGGATCGGAACCTCCCTCTCCTCTCCATTAACCAGTATTCTAGCAGTCTTTGCCTCCAATTTTAAAAGTCGCCTAATCGCCTGAGAAGCCTTCCCCTTAGCCTTAGCCTCAAAGTATCTTCCAGTGAGATGAAACGACATTATCATGGCTGATACGCCTGCATAATTGAAGATTGAAGTGAAGAAGGATGAGGGGCCGGTTAGAAATGCAATTAAAGTACCCATCATTATTAGAACATCCATGTTTGCAGTTTTGTGTGCAATTGACCTAAGAGCAGACTTCAATGTTGGGAGGCCGGCCCAAAACAGGGCGGGAATAGCGAACAGGATGAGTGCCAGATTATATACAAATTCACTTGGCCAAACTAGGCCGAAAATCATTTCAGGAATCATCCAAGCAATTATTGGAATAGTGCATAACCATGCAATCATCATTCTTAAACGCGCATTCCTCATTTCCTCAACAGATCTGTCAACCTCTTCCTCAGACACCACAGCATAGCCTAGATCGGTAATCGCCTTTCTTAAATCCAGTATGGATACCATGTCTGGATCATACTTTACAGTTGCAGTTTCCATGGCGAAATTCACAGTGGCAGACTTAACTCCATTGAGACTTCTTAAAGTCTTCTCAATTCTCATGGCACAGGAGGCACAGCTCATACCCTCAATCTTAATGACGATCTCTCTAACCTTCTCCCCAGTTCTAGATGCACCCACAGGCTCATATCCAGTTTCATGTATTACATCGTAAATTCGCTCCAAGTCCACCTTGCTTGAATCATATTCAACCACTGCCTTCTCAGTGGCAAAGTTTACATTAACATTGATTACACCGTCCAATTGTCTAAGCGCCTTTTCTATTGAACGTGCACAAGCCACACAGTGCATTCCACCAATCCTTATAACAATGGTCTTCTTGCTCAATAATTTCACCTCGCTAAACTTAAGAGAAATATATGGGGAGAGGTTGTGGCTAAGTTCCTTAATGGCAGCAGCCATGCTTTTTAGAGACATATTTCTCAGGGTCTCTCTTGAAAGCTTCTAGGCAACCCTTAGCACAGAAGTAGTATGTTTTACTCATGTACTCAGTCTTATACTTTGCAGTTGCCTCGTCAACCTCCATACCACATACAGGATCCTTAGCCATTAATTTCATCTCAACAAAGAAATGGTTAAACATTCAGATAAAGCTCATTATTTTCAAAATGGAAAAGTTAATGATGAAAATCAACAATTTATAAACAGTGAAATGCGAAATCTAGAGGTTTGTCGAAACGAGGAGATATGAGGAAGAGTTAAAGCTTATTGGTTATTGCGGAATCTACTGCCGCCTCTGCGACTACTTCACTGGAAAATTTAGGGAAGTGGGTGGAAAAGCACTTGAAATCGTTGAGAAGCATCAGGAACTCAAAATATTCGCTGAATACTCAAGGGAATTCAACTATGAAGACTTCATGAAGGGTCTAAGATGGCTATCCACAGAGATAGGGCCATGCATTGGTGCCTGTAGAGGTGGGGGAGGATGGAGTGAATGTCCATTGAGGAAATGCTGCATCGAGAAGGGAGTCACATTCTGCTATGAATGCAAGGAATATCCATGTAAAATAATCAAAGAGCAATTCCCCAGAGCTGAAGAGAGACTAAATGAACTAAAGAAACTTGAAATAGAAGAGTGGGTTAAAAAGCAACTAGGAACAGCGTGACAAAGTTTATCTCATAATCCCCTTAAACGCCTCGACAATCGGCAACAAATAATCCAATTCAAAGATTATAAAGTCAACCTTATCTCCAACATTCGAAACACTTCTTCTACGATCAATTAAAACACAGACATATCCCAATTCCTTAGCGGCACTTAAGACAGATAGCTCGTCATCCACTATGATGCAACTTGAAGATTTATCTCTCAAAGCCTCAGTTATACTCAACCAAAATTTTCTACTCCCCTTCCAAGCATTGAAAAGCTCTGAAGTAAAGATGCCATCAAAATAGCTCACTATCCCTGAAGCCTTCAACGCCCCTAAAACAGAGGCACTACTATTTCCAGTTGAGAGATAAAGTCTAACATTAAGATTCTTTAACTCCTCAAGACACTTCTTCACATCAGGATATATGGCATGTATTTTAGATGTCACCTCATAATCCAATCTCTGACTCAGTTGAAAGTACTCATCGTCAGTTAAGGAGGGGTCAACACCAGCAAGATTAAACAGCCTCTTTACCCATAGAATCTGTGTTTCTCTGAATGCTTTAAGAAAGTCTCCCCTACCAATTCTAGAGAACCAATACTTCTCATACCATTTATAAGTCAACCTTTCAGCACGCAGCCAAGAGTCCAGACTCCCACCAAACCATTCCTTGAGAATTGAGGATAGAACGAGGGGATACCTCTCATTCATAATTTCTGGGTCGCATAGAGTACCAAACCAATCCAGCAAAACATGTTTTACCATCAAAACACCCACATACAAGTTACTGTCCATCAATCTTCGGTATGGCAATAACCAGGATGACGTAATCCTTCTTGGCAGGGTCAAAGGTGTCCAACACGCCACCCCTAGTAATTTCCCTCAACTTACCCAGCAATTCAACATATCGCTCTCGATTACAGAAAATTATTTTAGACTCAACACTATCCTCATCCCTAATTTTGCTCAAAGTTCCCTCATCAGCCTCCCTCAACCTTCTAATAGAACCAGACAATATTGATTGAACCACAGAGAACAAGGCTATAACCATTTCACGAAACTCCTCAACACCCAACTCCTTCTCTCTAGTTATGAGCAACTTCATAGACTCTAAAAGCTTCTCCTTGAAATCACTACGAATAGAATAATACTTCTCTACATAATTCCCCTTAACCACAATTCTAGGCTTAGAAACCAGTTTCATCCTTCTTAGAAGCTTGAGATGATAGTATACTACATCGACATCTATACCTAAGTCTCTCGCAATTTCAGTTGCAGTTGCCTCATGCTTCTTCACCAATTGATAGAAAATGGATGCACGAGTAGGATTTTTTAGTGATTGAATTATAGCTTCTACAAATTCACTTGTTTCCATGAAATTCACCTGCATAATACTTATATAGTTTAGACATAATAAATTATTTGGTCATACTAAATTTTTAGTATGACCTAAAAATTAGGATGTGAAAAATTGGAGAAAAGAAGACTAGGCACAACAAACCTATACGCATCACCAATAGGACTAGGCTGCAGAACCATACACAAAATAGGAAGCAAGAAAGCCATTGAAATCATCAGAGAAGCAATAAAGACTGGAATAAACCTCATAGACACAGCCAACATTTATGGAGGAGGAAAAAGCGAGGAAATAGTAGGCGAAGCAATACATGACATAAGAGAGAAAGTAATTTTAGCAACCAAGGGAGGCATAGTGAAAGATGCATCAGGCCTACCAACCCAAGACTTGAGCCCCAAAAGCGTAAGGAAAGCAGTGGAAGAAAGCCTAAAAAGACTGAAAACAGACTACATAGACCTCTACCAAATACATTATCCAGACCCAACAACACCCCCAAAAGAAACAGTCAACACATTAATGGAGTATGTGGATTCAGGAATTATAAGACATGTTGGTCTATCAAACATCTCATATGAAGAGTTGAAGGAATGGGCTTCTCTAATAAATATACCCAGCGTTCAAATACCATACAACTTCCTACAGCACAAAACATATGACAAGATTCTACAATTCTGCCAGTCAAGAAAAATAAGCATAATAGCCTACACACCACTATTAATGGGCCTACTAACAGAGAAGGTAAAAAGAAGGTTTCCTAGAAATGATGAAAGATCCATAATACCACCACGCATCATCAAAGAATGCGAGAGAATAGTAGGTCAATTAAAGCCAATAGCAGAAAAATGCGGCAAGACAGTGCCACAACTAATTTTAAATTGGCTTATAAATCGCCCCGGAATCGGATGCATCCTTGTAGGCATGAGCAAAATTGAACATGTAAAGGAAAATGTAGAAGCCATGGAATGGAGAATGCCGTCAGAGATACGAAGAGAAATAGACGATATAGCCAAGGGCATAAAGACAAGTCTCGACAATGAATTCTTCATACAAACCATTAAGAAAGTCTTCAGCAACTATGCGGGAAGAAAAGTGGTCATTCTCGAGATGGGAATGAAAATCATCGTACCCTCAACAGTTGAGGCTGGAGACAGAATTAAAATTAGCTGGAACGGAGAGTATTTAGGGAAATATTAAATCAATAGTCCGGCAACAGAACAATCACTCGATCTGAAGCAACCTCAAAACTTCCCTACGAGACAACACTCCAAGACTAATCAATGTGGGAACAACTCTAAGCTCATACCCTTGAGGCCAACCGCCATTACTCAACTGTAATTCAAAAATCTTTTCTAAGGCATGCTTTACGGCTCTATTTTCAACAGTGCATCCCGCAGCCGCCAGACCGTCTAGAGAAGCAATCCACGGCCAAACCGGATTAAACGCCTTAGCCCACTCTTCAGCCTCAGTCAAGATGAAATTCTCCAATACTTCACAAGCCCTAATTATTGGAGGAAAATCCACTGGTAAACCAAACTTAATTAGAGCAGAGATAGCTCTTTGAGTTGAATCAGGCTCAACATCTCTTGGATCCGCACCCTCAAGTGAAATCCACATTCCACTCTGAGACTGCATGGAGAGAAGCCAAAGACATTGGCTATAAAAGTTTAATCAAAATTCTCAGGGGACTCAGCGTAAATAGAATAGTAACATTTAACCACACTTTCACGTTTTAGAGGACTGTTTAATGTTGAAGAAGTAAACGTAGTCGCACTATCAGGAACAGAAAGAATAGGTGAACACTTCCAATCAAGGCTGAATGACGAAACAATAATTACTGGAAGAGATGAAAAAACTGGGAAAATGGCGGAAGAGTTCGTTGCAATAAACACCACCATAACACCATTCAGCAAAATAGATGTCCTCCAAAAATAGCAAAGTTTTACATGAAGGCTTAAATAAAAAGGTGGGATGGGAACTAATGTTCCCTTAGCTTCTCTAATAGGAATTTTCTTCTCTCTCTTCTACCCATCTTAGCTAGCTCAGACTTGTATTTTTCTCTTA
>JANZKD010000258.1 GCA_025061245.1 Candidatus Culexmicrobium profundum | reverse complement strand
GATTAAGAACTTATGATAATAAGCCTAAATTAAGCTGGTATACCTGGAAAAAGCTCTATAGTTTGCCTTTAACTCCATAATTTACTGGCATGTAACATGGTAATATTAAGACTATGTTGTTGCTGTCTCTATAGTAACAGTATTATTCTAATCATTAACCATATAGTATTAAACATAGAATGCTTGATGATTGTTTAATACATGGGTGTGATGTATGTCTAAGTATTTCAGTGATGATGTAAGTATGAAGATTACTATCGCTGTGACTATAGCTTTGACACTGATAGTGTCTGTTTTTGCTTCATATATTTCGCCAATATTGATAGTGTCTGTTTTTGCTCCCAGCTTGGCTTATTTAATTTTTGTTTGGAGAAAGGAGAAAGTTGAGAGGGAGCCTTTGATCGGCCTTTTAATGGCTTTTTCTTATGGATTTATATTATGTACCTTTTTAGCGTTGGTGGTTGAATCTTTTATAGCTACCATAATTTCTGAGGTTTTATTGGTTGTTTTTATTGGTCCGGTTATTGAGGAGATTTCTAAGTTTATGGGTGTTCAGAGTATTGCTAAGCTGGAGAGATTGTTTAATGAAGTTGATGATGGAATTGTTTATGGTGCTTCTATAGGGTTGGGTTTTGCTACTTTAGAAACGATATTATATACCTTTAGGGGTAAGGAGCCTCTTTTGATTGGTGTTTTAAGGTCTATTTCAAGTACTGCAGGGCATTCAGCGTCATCAGCTATTGCTGGTTGGGGGTATGCATTAACAATGTTCGGTGGGCATGGTCCTGAAACTGCATCTAGATTTCTTTTTATAGCAATACTCTTGCATGTTCTACATAATTTATTGGCTGTTTTTGCTATTTTTCAGCCAGTGTTGCTTTTAGCGGCAATAGTATTGGATTTGTATACATTTTATTATATTACATCTAGGGTAGAGTAGTTGGTTGACAATAGTTATATTTATTTTGAAATGTATTTTAATCATGGAGTTCCATGATATTTTGTTTCAAATACAAACTTCTAAGTACATAGTTTTGGGAATGGTTCATTAGGGAAGATTGGTGAAACCTTGAATCTACTGAATAGTCTAAAGGTATTAATTGTAACGGATAAAAATATTGTTAAAATAGGATTAATCGAGAAGCTGGAGAGCTATTTAGATAAATTTGACATCAACTATCAGGTTTACAGCAAAGTTGAACCTAAACCAAGTATTGAAACTATTGATGAGTTAATGAATAATATTAGAAGTTCAGGTATAGACACAGTTATTGGATTCGGTGGTGGAAGTTGCTTAGATGCTGCTAAGGCAGCTTCAATTGCAAATAAAAATCCGGGTCATATAGGAAATTGTTTAGGATTAAATTTGGTTAGAGAGAAGGTGCCAATATTATTTGTATTCCAACGACTGCTGGCACTGGGAGTGAAGTCACTAAATATGCAGTGATGACTTATGGTAAAGAGAAGCGGACAATGACAAGTTATCATATTATCTAATTCAAAATTGGACGGTTAAATTTTAAATTTCTTTTACAAATAGAAAATTTGGAATTTTGTTTATGCAAGTCTAAAGATAAACAAGATTGAAGATATCATAATTCAGCTCTGTTTTCCTTTTAATATGTAGGCTATTATGACTGGCATGAACAGGTATGCTAGTATTATTAGGATGATGATTGAGAGTAGGGCGAAGTTGAATGGATTGTTGATCCATTCATAGAACTCGGTCCAGAAGCTCCATCCCTCACTTGTTTGATGTTGCTCTAATTCGAATCGCTCCTTTAATGGTAGGATCCATTTTCCAATGGCTAGCACATGGATTCTGACAGTGTATTTGACTGATGGGAAGTCTCCAACCCATCCTCCTAGAATTGTCGACCTTGCAAGATAGGGAATATACATGTTTTTAACTATGAGGCGAGTGTAGTATTGCTTAGAGAAAACATTGGGGTCAAGATCTCTTCCCTTATATTTTAGAATGGTGTTTTCATCAATAGTTTCAACTCCACCTAATGATTTGAATATTGGGAAGGATGCTCCACGCTGCTCAGGATTTAATTCTTGCTCGCTGGGATCACCTCTAAGCCATTCGGCGCTTTCAACCTCCATGTAAATCGGAGCAAAAGCAGTATAATATGCATCCTTAAAGCCAACAAGAGGCATAGGCTTAATTATAAACCATACCTCGCAATCAGTTATTCCGCCCAACTCATCATCCCACGGATCATCAAAGTTAATCATATCACTTGTAACCCAAATGTTAAACTCCCACTTCAAATGATATACTCCACCTGAGATGATCATTTTATGCGTTGAGTTTAATTGAAACTCCCACTCAATAACCTTCACAGGCTTACTTCTACAATAATCGTATAGGACAGGTGCAGCTAACTCTCCACCGAGATTAATAACACCCTTATACTGCTCGTCTGGGTCAAAATTCAATTGTGGACCGCTAATAGTCAAGGCGGGAGGATTATATGCAATTGGAGGGTTACCCTCATAAAACCACTTACCCTTATACTTCACAGCATAAAAACCAATGTCCAATCCCTGATAGCCCGAAACAAACCAATCTACAGGAGCAACCTCAAGCAAACCGGCCCTATCAGCAAAACCCAAAGCAAACAAAACAAACAAGATAATCAGGATAACCTTAGAGAAATCCCTCTTACCCCGAGAATGACTCCCCTTATATCTGCTCAATTTCAATTCTCCTCCAAAATAAAAATAGCAAATAATAAAAGGGGAAACTTGGTCAATCCTATAAAATCTCAACATGAGTTGTCCTGGAAAGTGAAAGTGAAGAAAGCGGAATGCATAAAGGATTATCTAAAAACAATGCTTTTACGTTATTTTGAGGTGATTTGCTTGCTTGATGTCTTGTATACTATTTTGGGTTTTATTCTGTATGCAATGTTTGATTATTGGAAGAATATGCGTGAAATTAAGAGGATAAATAGAGCTCATCATGTTGCAATGTATATGGAGATCAGAGAGGGACTTAGAATACTATCAGGTATACGATGGGATCCTCAAACCCTAGTTCAAATACCAAAGTTTTCTCATGCTGCTTGGGATGCAGCCAAAGTAGCAGGAGTAATTCCGCTGCATCTAAAAATTCAAAGAGTCTACTTGGGATTTATGCTTCTAAATGAAAAAGTGAAACAGCCATACAAGCAAGCCTCAACTATGGAATAGGAGATCTAAGAAACAGAAACATTAGGGAGCTAGTTAGAGCCATGATGGAACTAGCTCAACGTATACATAAATGGGTTATACCCTTAGCCCAAGAAGTCTGCGAAGAAATTGAAAGAAAACATAAACTAACCAAAGAAGAAATCGACAAAATAGAAAGCGAATTAACTAGAAGAATGAACGAATTAATGGGACCACCTCCTTAAAACATGAAAGCTAATCAGATCAGTGAAAAATTGCATAAGATAGATGTCTAATGTCTGGTTCCACCCCTTATAATGATTCAATCTACATGGCCATCTCCATCACTAAGATCAATCCACAAACAAAATCTATACAGTTTAAACCTCAGAGAAATAGGAAATTTCCCTATTAAAGTTATCAGTAAAAATTCCTAGAAAATTTATTAGAAAAATTATGATCCTCTAATTGTGGGGTTTAGAAAAAGGGATACTCAAGTACCCTTTTTTCATAGTTGTTGTGATTAGAAGTTGATGGTGAAAACTTCTACTTTAGTAGCACTTTTCTAGGTTAAAAGGGTAATACAATGGACCTTTTATGAAAACTTGTACTTAAGTGCATGTTTTAGAGGAAATTCTTCATGATAAAACGTCATCAGAAACTTGTACTTTAGTGCAAGTTTTGAGAATGAAATATTGAGTAAAATACAAAAATTTTAGGTATTTTCTTTTTTCAAATTAGCGTGGTTGGACCAGGGTTAGATTCTATACGGACCTTCTCCATCAACTGATGATAGTTCATCATGACTTTTCATTTTTTCAATTTTCCATTAAGGATTTATGCCTAAAATTGAGGTGTAAGGTAAAAATATATTTGAAAAATTAATGGAATTTTTCAAATAAACGTTACAAGAAAAAATCCCATACAAATTCACAGACTTTTCATTAGAAACTTTATTAAACTTTTTCTTATGAAACATGAGGGTTTGCTTACCGGCAAACAATTTTTCTTTCACGGTATTAAATGGAGTTTTCATTTTTTCTCAAAATTTTTTGTTTTAATAACATTGTTGTATGCAATAATAAGTGGATGTGGAGGTATAAGTCCTAGTTCTGCAAATGGTTCAATAAGCATTTTCTCTCCATATTTTACATCACTTTTCTTCCCTAAGTAGTATTGTTCAAACCATGATCTCTCAAATTCCTCTAATGCCTCATCTACATCCTTAATTTCCTTTCTTCCTTTTCTTCCAATCCTCTTAATGCTCTTATCTTGTATGTATTTTTTATACACTGTGATGTCTATCTGCATTTCATCAAGAAACTTTTGTATGGTTTCTCTAATTTCCTCCTTATTTATGGGGTTGCCCATTCCTATTCCAGGGCAATCTTCAAGAGCAACAATTATCTTGTAAATGTTTTCTTCATCAATTTTAATTGAGAATGGATAAAGCCTACATGTAGCAGGCCTCACTGGATAAATGAAACAAGTTTTATTTATTGGATTCAGAAAAACACATCTCCCAGTTGAAGGCATAGAACGGATAATATAATTACATATCAATATTCCCTCTTCAGCTTCCTCTATTTGAAATGGAATCCAAAAACATTTTAATGATTCTTTATATTTTTTGAAGTTCTCATTATTTAACTCATCAAAACCTATGAAGGCAGTCCAGGCAAGTATGAAATTCTCATATTCCTCCTCACTTTTCGTTTCTAAAAATTGAAGTATTCGATTTATATCAGCAGTTGTTAAAACAGGTGCTTGATAAAATATGTTCTTGAAAAAGAAAATATGAAATATGAACTCATTTGGAAAAGAGCAAGCTCAATAGATTATTCAATTGAAAAGAAGAAAGAAAGAATTATTCAAGAGAGAAGTAGAATTATAAGTTCAGCTAATAAGTTGTATGATGAGATAGAGAATATAATTAAACATTTAATCAAGGAATACAAATTGATACCTGATGAAATTGAAAGTAAAAAGGATTTTCCTATATATAAATATCATATAAGATTTAATGAAAATAGAGAACAATATGAATTATCTCCACCATCAAGAATTTCCATTGAACGATAGAGTTTTGAACAGAAAATTTGCTTATGATAGGAAATTAAAAACTGAACTGTGAGAATATTGATTTTTCTGGAAACATTTTCCAGAAATAACTTATAAGCGTCTATAGTGTATTATTTATCCAGATGAGGGTACCTAAGGCCGTGTGCCCAGCGGGTTACGGGGGCCTCCAGAGGAGGCAACGTCCGCGATTAACGGCACACGGCACCTGAACTTTTATTGTTTTGAAGCAATCCAGTAGTAGGCTTTTGCGAATCTTCCTGGACAGCTTTTCAATTTACGTTTGTCAAAGAATAAGGGTTTGAGAGGTTTCAAGTCTTGTTCTTCTTGAATTTTTGTTCGAATGGCTCCAACAATTATATCTGCGATTTGAATTGGTTTTGATTCATGTGATCTTAGATTTGCGAAGAGAGGTGTGTATTTTAGGTATCTTCCATTACGTTTTGCAAGTGTTTGAACAAATAATCTGACAACCTTGTCTGGAGTTAGAGGACGAAAATCTGCATCACAGTGTATGGGAGTGCCATTAGCCATTTCGAAAAATTTTCTCTTTAGTGCAGGTCTCAAATGCTTTTGAGTAGGATGTCTTTCATATCCAGAAAAACAGCCTTCAATTAAGTTCTTGAAAATGTTTTCAAGTTTTATTATTGGATAGATAAGTGCATCTGTTTGGATAACAAGTATTCCATTACAACAAATCGATAATAGCAGTTCAAATCGTTCAAGAACTCTTGACCTGAAATTTCT
>JANZKD010000293.1 GCA_025061245.1 Candidatus Culexmicrobium profundum | reverse complement strand
CTAGTCTACAACCACAAATACTCCGACATGATAGAAGGCATCTTTGCTACAGGCAACTTGGCCTTCCTCGCATTTTATGACAGAATATTAGTATTGGACATTTCAAATCCTAAGTCACCCACCAAAATCACCAGCATCGATATTCCAGCAATCTTAGGCAAAACATATGATGAAGGAAAGCCCTCAGTAAGCTTCATCACAAGCTTCTCCCTGAAGGATAAATATCTATATTATGTAAATGAGATAGGTCAATTCATAATAATCGACACTTCAGCTCTAAAAATTGTTTCAAGCACAATCATTAACGCATGTGCATTCGACATCGAAGTCATAGGAAATCATGCCTATATAGCCGCTGGGCTAAAGGGCATCTTGGTATACGATGTTAAAGACAAAGCCAAACCAACCCTAATAGCTCGACACAAATTTAAATGCACAATGGCTATAGAGAAGATTTCAAAAAATTCAATTCTCGTTGGAGATAACATATTCGGTCTACATCTCGTCAGAATTTCTAGCCCAAATAAACTAGATGTAGTGAAAAGCATTCCATCAAAAGACAGAGTATATGACATCGAAGTAAAAGACAACTATGCCTACACCTCAGAGATGTCGATAGGAGTTTCAGTCATCGACTTAGATAAATTTGAGAGAGTTAATGAAATCTATCTAGGAAGATTCTATAGTACCAATCTAAGTGTAGGTGTGGGGGCAGGCTACCAATACGAGGAAGGTGGAACCTACACCATAGCTGAACCCTTCATTGGAACAGGCTTTCCTACAATGATAGGGAAAGGAGATGAATGTAAATGTGTAGATGTACCCATCACCACTATGATCTTCCCCCTAATAGTATACAATGACACCAATGGGGATGGAAAGCTAACCTTTGAATATGAGAGATATGACAACAACTCCATGCTAATTAGAAGAAAGAAAATTCTAGACGACGTATACTTCATAGGATACTTCTGTAATCTACCAAAAATTGAAATAACACTTCCCAAAAAAAGAACCTATAATGGCAAAGAGGCCTATTACTTCGACTATATCGTGCATGGTCTCAAATTAAGAAGCCAATATTATGAGCATGGAGAAAGTTTTGGATTAATCTTCCCAGAAGAAATACAAGCAGTAGAAAAAGAAATAGAAGAAATACAAGAAATAGAACAACAATATATACAATTAATAGAAGAGTTAAATGAAACAATAAAATCAATAGAAGAGGAAATTCAAAGTGCAGAGGATGGGAAGCAAGAACTAGAACAACAATTAAATCAAACTCAAAGTGAATTGAAAGCATTAGAGCAAGAACTAAGACTAGTACAGAAACAAAGAATGGAGCTAGAACAAAAATTAGAGGCAATGATAAAATCCCCAAAAATTATTGGAAACTCTGCGAAGGCTGACATAAGATTTAGAATATGGTTCATTCCAGAAATACCGGAGGTAAACAGCACCGTCCTCTACACAAGCATAAACAAATTCAATGTAACCATAAAGGTAGACATAACAATCAACCTATACGACATAGACTTTAAAGTAAAGCCAGACAAATACTCCATCTATATAGGTATAAATGCGAGAATAAACTACGACCTCATATCCTATCCAGCAGCCTCAATAATCAAGGGAGAAGACCTACCCTTCTATTCACTTAGAATAGCAGAACAAGTGGCAATATTCAAGTTGTTAAACACCTTCAAGGTAAGAACACAAGACGAGGAATACACATCAGAAATAACAATATCAAACGAATATGCATGGGAGGACCACCTCATGAACTTCGAACATGCATCAAGAACAATACTGGGAATGAATCTCCACAACATAAAAAGCAACACCATAAAGATAATCTACGACCCAAAAATCAACCTATTCGTAAACACATCAATATTCATAATCAACACTATAGCAGTTCTAGTAATCCTAGCCATAATAGCTACAGTCTCTATATCCACAATAATTTTCAAAGTAAAAAGAAGGAGTCGATCAAATTCTAGAGTGTAAGATTATTAGCATTTTATGTTCGACGAAACTATACGAAAACATGCCCAGAAACTGAAAGGAGAGTTACCTTAAAGGAGCAATTCTTTAATAATCCTATGTACATCCCAAACCTCCACTTTTTCCGGAAATTTTTCGATAACATCCTCCTCAGGAACTATTAACATTCTCTTACAATTAAATTTGCTTAAAACATCTTCAATATCATTAATTTCACGTCTATCAATATAATTCTTCCACTTAACCTCTCCAACCACCTTAAGTCTTTTAAAATCAGTTAGAGCAATATCCACTTCAAATTCTCTTGTAACCAATATTTCCCTCCATAATCCAAAAGTTCTTGCTAAAAGTTTAGCAAAAAAATGTTCTACATAGAATGGTATTTTTAATTCTAAGATTTTTCTCATCTGATCTTCAGGTACATCTCTCTCTGAAATACCATACTTTGAATCAGCATAATAATATAGATCAGTCAGAGGAGAAGTATGATAATAATAGTATTTACGCTTACCATAAACCTTTACTTTGTCAAGTAATCCAATTTGCGTCAAAATTTTAAGATAAGGATGCACTAAACTTGGATTCTGCATAGGAATTAGTTTCAATGAAAATAAGGTATTAGTTATTTCTGTTGACACTCTCTTACCATTAGCTACAGCCTTCAAAATTCCTTCATAAACTGAAGTGAAAGTTCTATCTTCCTCTAAAAATATTTCTCCAACCAAAGCAGGAATTGAAAATCGAATATTACTAGCTAAAGCAGACATAAAGTCAGCCGCCTTCTCAAAAAGTGGAACCAACCAAGGCTCCCTAAGAAAAACAGCATATTCAACCAGCTTCCTTGGATCATCAATAATTTGAATTAAATTCCTTAGAATATCAGCTTCATCTATCAATTGAAAGTTAAATTCAGAAAACAAACCTAAAAGCGGAGACCTTCCCCCAAGTAAACTTTTAGCAACCCAAATTGTAGATGAAACAGCAATGAGATTTCCCTTAACTCCAAAATTATGCAGCCTATCAAAGAACTCTTGAGGTAATCTCTGAATCTCATCAATAACAACAACTTTACTCTCACTCAGCAATCTAAAAACCTCTCTCACAAATGCTTCATAGGACAACTTTTCATAATCAATGAAAATTTCCCTATTCCTACTAACAAAGAAGTATGAATCATAATCTATAAAATTCCTTATAAAGAAGCTCTTCCCAGTCTTCCTCCTACCATAAACTAAAACCCATCTTCCAATATTTTTCCATCTTTCAATATCACTAAATCTAATTAGTCTAATCATAATTAGACTAATTGCAATTAGCATATAAAAATATTTCCACAAATCAACCCAGCTATCCAAAACATTCAACTAAAATAAACCAAATAACTTTAAGCATGAACAAATTATTTGAAACAGTTATAGTCAGACCTCCAGGAAAAAATTATAGAGAATGCATCTCAACAAATCCTCAAAAGAAAACAGTCAATTTAAAGCTAGCAATAAAACAACATAGAGAATACGTAAAAATTCTAAGAGAAAATGGCATTGAAGTAATTGAACTTCCACCACTAGACAATTATCCAGATAGCGTCTTCATCCAAGATACAGCCATAATAGGCTTAAAATCGAAAACTGCAGTAATAAGTAGATTCGGCAAGGAAAAAAGAAGAGGAGAAGAAATAAGTATAAGGAAGTTTCTAGAAGGAATGAAATTCAAAATTAAAAATATTAAGCCGCCAGGAACACTTGAAGGCGGAGATGTCCTAGTAACAGATCAAAAAATAGTCTTCATAGGAGAGTCGCAAAGAACAAATAAGGAGGGAATAAATCAATTCACCCAATACTTCCCAAATCTCAAGATCATTAAAATACCAATAACCAAGATATTCCATTTACTATCAGGTGTAAGCTACTTAGGAAATAAAACAATAGCAATATCCCCCCATCTAGTAAATCCAAAATATTTTGAATCATTCAAGTTAATAACAATTCCAAGCAACGAATCCTATGCAAATAACATGCTATACATAGGAGATAGGAAGGTAATAATACCACTAGGCTACCCCAAAACAAGAGAAAAACTGGTTAAAGAAGGATACAAGCCAATTGAAGTTAATGTATCAGAATACTGGAAATGTGATGGAGGGATAACATGCTTAAACCTACCATTATACAAGCTACTTTAAATCTATAAATAAACTAAACGTCTTATTAAACCATTCCAACTATAAACTGTTAGGTGAAATTACTGAGTTTAATAATTGATGTTAAAGTAGGGAAGAATATGTTCAAGAACATGTTAAAGGAGCAAGAATACATAATGTTAACATACTGGACAAGCATAAAGCACATGAAGAATTCCACAAGCATCCAAAAATAATGAAAGGCTTCAAAAACTGATGAAGTACCTAGCTGTAATGCCAAAGGAAGTATACACTGGAATATTAAGATAAAATACCGATCCCCTAATTTAAAATCATAGTTAAAGTAGAGTTAAGATTATTTCAGCTAGCTTAACTACAACTGCCTTACAAAGATAATTGCATCCACATCCTTTCCATAATATCTTGGAATGTAACCTGAAATTTTAAAGCCACTCTTCCTATAAAGCTCTATAGCCGTAGTATCGTTATCAGCCACTTTAGCATAAATTATTCTTGCACCCTTCCTCTTAGCCCAACTCAAACATTTATCCATCAACTTATATTCAACCTTCTTACCAGTCCAATCTCTCCTTACCTGTAAATGGTCAATACACGCCACTCCAAATCGATTTAAAGATGCAATAAGCAAGCCAACAACATCTCGCCTAGATATAGCAATAAAAATTCCATCCGGCTGTTCCTCTACAGCACTTGAAATTATTTTATCAATTTCATCTCTACTCAAAGTCCTACCAGTTGGATCCCTATACTCCGACAGAATCTCCTGTAAATCCCTCAAATAACTGGTGGAATAATTTACTACAATAATTTCCTGACTCATAATTTAATTTCTCCCATACATATTAGGTTATTAAAACTTAAAAATGTAGACTTCACAACCAATAGAATTTCACTTTGCCATTAACTTGTTGAAGTATAGATGCCTAGCCCTCCTCGAATTAAGAGTAAAACCGATAACCTTACCCTTATCATCCCTAATGAATTGAATAGAAAAGCCTCCAACTACAAATTCATCTCTAAGAGTTGGTGAAAGCGGCTTTCTAGGAGCATTCTTATGCTTAAAGTATAGTTTATCGCCATCCAACACCAATTTATAGGTTACATTAAGTTCATCACTAAAGTATTCACCAACATACTCCTTCAACTGATGAATGGTAGGAGAAACAGGTTTAATAAGCCTATAAATTTCAGGCCACCTATCATCAATCCTCAAAATCATCAGTAACAAATCATCCTCCCTTTTAAATCTTACATCTAAATCGATGGGCGAATCTACAGATCTAAAATGATTCTCAGCAATAGCCTTAAGCTTAAACTTTCTTCCAAGAAACTCCAATAATAATTGGTCATCTTTAATGAAGACTCTGCAAACAAAGCCATCATCACCCCTAAAAACTCCAACCCACCGTCTAGCTACCTTAACTGGAAGTTCAATAAACTTGGGAAGCGGAGGAATCTTAAATATGTCAGCTAAATAGATATCAGCAACCCTCTTAGCAAGTCGAGTTGGATTAATGCTACTCAAATTAGCGAGACAAATAACAGTAAATCGATATTCTGGAAAACGAATCATCTGAGCCCTAAAACCAGCAAATGAACCGGAGTGGCAAATAGTTTTCAAACCCCTATAACTACCAATCCTCAGACCAAAGGCATAGTCAAGTTTCCCACCATTATTAAGAACACCAACAGTAAGCATACGCTTAATTAATCTCTCCCCACCATCAAGTCTATTCTCATAGAAGTTTTGATCCCAAATAAATAAGTCCTCAACAGTTGTAAATAAGCCGCCATCCCCAACAATATCAAGAATAGTCTCATTAATCCTAAATCCTCCACCAGGCTTA
>JANZKD010000244.1 GCA_025061245.1 Candidatus Culexmicrobium profundum | reverse complement strand
AATCATCGGAACTCCGGAAATAGGGATTAACAACTTATTTCTACCAAACCTCCTAGATTCACCTGCAGCTAAAATTATAATTGAAATCAATCTCCTCCACTCCTAAAAACCCTTATTATTTCCGCCATAATGCTAACTGCAATTTCTTCAGGAGACTCAGCATTTATATCAATTCCAATGGGAGCATAAAGAGACCTAAGAGCATCATCAGTAAATCCATCATCCTTCAACCTACCCTTAAAACTAGAAATCTTACTTTTACTTCCAATCAACCCCACATACCTTAACTTCAAAGCCAGAGCCCTCTTTAAAGCAGTATAATCACGATGAACATCCCCATAAAGAATGACTATGAAATCATTCCTCTTAAACTCAAATTCATTAAAGAAATCATCCACAGACTTAACGTAAATTTCACTTGCATTAGGAAATCTATCTCTATTAGCAAAATCACTCTCATCATCAACCACTATAACTTCAAATCCAACTATACGTGCAATTTCAACTAAAGGTCTAGCAATATGCCCAGCACCCATAACTATTAACCTAGGCTTCGGTTCAATCACATCAATAAAAACTGAAAATCTCCCCCCACAAATTAGCCCAGTCACTATATCCCCTTCCTCATATCTACCAAGAGAAAAAGACCTCACACAAGACCTCCTAGACTTAATAGCCCTTAAAGCCTCATTGATAAGTAATCTTTCAAGAGACCCTCCCCCAATAGTACCATACACACTACCATCTTCACATACAATCATCTTTGCTCCTACACTTCTAGGACCAGAACCCTCCTTATCAATAATAGTGCAGAGTGCAATAACCTTACCATCCCTCAACAAGTCAATCGCAACACTCAACAACTCCAAGTCTGACATAGAGACACTAAATAAGGTTAACAGAATAAAATAGATAAATTAAACGCATAAACCATAATTAAGCTAATAAACATTAAGAAACAATAGTAAAGTGAAATAAGCAGTTAAGGTGTGAAGTTATGGTTAAGTGTCCTGTATGCGGTGCAGAAGTTAAAGAAGAAGACCTAGTCAAATGTGAAATGTGCTTCCTAAGAGTTTGCCCAAACTGTATAACAGAGAGGGAAGGACAAAAAGTCTGTAAGCGATGTGCAAGATTCATGGACCTCGTTGGATAACTACTTCAACCACCGACAAACAGCTAATGAAAAAGATCACTCAACTTTTTGTTTAAAATCAAGCTCCCTCTATAATACTTCGTCGCTGGACAGCCGAGACATTTCTCCTTATTATAGCGAATACAAATAGAGCAATCCACACCGCACGGTGCTTTCTTAAAGCTTCCTCCAGCCAAATACATTCTAACAGGCAAGTATGGAGAATATTCAATTTCACCAATTGGATAATAAATTATTCTTTTAACTCCCTGAATCTTCCTAATTGAACACTCCTCAGTTGATATTGACTCAAGAGTCCTCATATCCTCAGCAATCATCAAAGCTATTAAATTATACTCACCAATAGCAGTAAAAAAGCAAATTATTCTAGGACAATCAGAAAACTTTTTCAATATCCCTCGTATAACCTCTCCACTCTCAGCCTCAATAAAAATCATGACAGGTATACATTTTAACTTATTGATATTGATAAGAGCAGAAATCTTAATTACCCTTTCTTTAAGAAGCCTATCCAATCTCTTCTTTACACCCATACTTGTATACCCTATTTTCTCTGACAATTTCTTCAAAGTTGCTCTACCATCAATTTGAAGCATGCTAATAATTTTATGGTCTATATGATCTATCATCAGTTTATAAAATAAACAAAAATATTATATAAAAGTTTTCTAAATAATCTAAAGGTGAGTAAATTGGAAGTACAATATCTCTGGCTAGTAATCGCAGGTGCAACTGTAGGATTAGTTAGCAGCTACTTTGGCGTGGGAGCTTGCTTCATAATGGTTCCCATAATGATCTCAGTTTTAATGAACATTTACAATGTAAATCCAAGCTTAGCACCATTAATCGCCTTCGGAAGCAACATGGCCATCGTAGTTCCCACAGCAATCAGTGGAGTAATTAGACATAAAAAAGAACTAGCTAAAAAGGGTGTCTCCTTTCCATTAAATCACTATTTAAAATTCGGAATTTTTGTCGGTATTGGCAGCTTTCTAGGATCATTACTAGCATTCATCTTCTTTACAACTTATAGAGCAATTGCAGGATTAATTTTAAAGGGATTATTTGGATTAATGTGCCTTGTAGGCGCCTATAGATTTATGAGAGCTAGAGCGAAAACAATTAACGAACTAAGTGAACCATCAACCATCAAATATGCTCTAGCCGGCCTATTATGCGGAGGACTAGCTCACTTTATAGGCATTGGAGGGGGATTAATATATCTACCAACACTAAATGTCATACTTGAAATTCCAATACATATTGCAGTTTCACTTTCAATTGCAACCATGATAATTGGATCATCAATAGGAGCACTGTCATTTGGAATTTTAGGCTACATAGACCAGCTGAAGCATCCCACAGAATATCCACCATACACCTTTGGCTGGTTTAACCTACTATTATTCCTACTCATAGGTTTACCAAGCATAGTATTTGCCCAGTTAGGTCCAAGATTGGCACATAGAACCCCACCTAGAAAATTGAAAATCCTACTCGCAATTCTATATGTATACATAGGGGTAAGATTAACCCTAAACAGCGTAATGCAGCTTCAAGGTCTTCCTCCAATAATACCATAAAATTCAAAAACAACTCTAAGCTTTAAATCATTGAAAATTAAGCTTACAAATAGACTCAACTTGACAAGTAAAGAAAAATTAACTTTTGACTAGGTATTAATAGTCTTATCAACAATTGTCTATTGAGATTATGCTTACTTCATATTGAGGTGAAATTAAGTGACTATAAGAGCATTAATACCAACATATAAGCCTGGAGGTCTAGACGCTAGAATTCATCCACATTGGAAAGATGCAGAAATATTCACAGAAGTTGAATTTGATGAAAATAGAGTACACTCAGTGAAATTGCATGAATTAACATCGGACACACTGATAATAGACATTGTGAAAAAGGAAAAAATAGACGTTGTAATAGCACTCTCTTTAAGCACAAGAGCAGTAGAACTCCTAGATAAAGTCGGAGTACCAGTCTTAACAGGAAAAATTCAAACAGTAAAAGAAGCAATCAAGAAATTTAGAAACAAAAAACTTTACACAGTAAAGATAACTAAAATCAAACAAGCATAAATAAACATGTTGTATCTTAAGAAATAATACTATAAAATAAAGTCAAAGACTTACTACAAGCTTCTTTAATGAAACAGAAACAATAATCTAAACAAACTGATAAACCAAAGGGTCACATGAATTAATTTATATTCTATGAAAATGCACTAATTAATGGAGGAAACAATATTGACTTCACCCAGAAGAAGAGGTAGGATGGGAGGATTCGGAGCAGGACCTGGAGGCTACTGCATATGTCCAAAATGTGGATACAGAATACCTCATCAAAGAGGCGTTCCATGCTATCAACAAATATGTCCAAAATGTGGAAGCAGAATGACCAGAGAAATATAGCATCTCAAATTAGGATGATAGTACAATAGACTATAGTCTCAAGCCGCATTCATCCTCAATAGACTAGTTAAATCCAACTAATTTATTCACATAAATTTGATGGCACTATTATCGAAATAATTACCGCCCATGTAGATTTAGAAGTATAAGCTATAATTAGAGCCCCGGGCGGGATTTGAACCCGCGACCACTGCCTTACCAAGGCAGCGCTCTAACCCGACTGAGCTACCGGGGCTGTTTTCTATTAATACATTAAAAGTATTTGAGTTTAACTTCGATTAAAACCCTTAGACAGACAGCTTCAGCCTCCATTTAGATAGGATAATTCGATCATTCACTAGTGACAATCATCGCTCCATCCCTCAAAACTATAATTGTATGTTCAGCTTGAGAAACCATTCCTCCATTAGCATCCCTTAGTACTGGATATGAGTGTAAAGCACCTTTACTCACCATCTTTTCTAAGACAACTTTGATCTTAGGAGGAGGAATTAAATTCACTAGCCATCTTTCGGAAAAGGGTAAACCTCTAAACTTTGACCTAATCTTCTTTAGCACCTTCTTTTCAAAAGAGCTCTTAAACCCCTTCATCTTAGAAAAGCTGTAAATGTAAACTTCACTTGTATCCTCAACATACCCAGCACCATTTGTGGCGAAAGGTTCAATTGCATAAACCTCCCCCTCCAAGAAAACTTCATCATAGCTACTTGAAACGTTAGGGATGCTCTTCCCACCATGGAGAAGATACCTCTTCATTAAATGACCAGATAAATTGCGAATTGGCTTAAATCCATAACTCTTAATAGTATTCTCAATAATCCGTGAAACTTGCCTTATATATACTCCAGGCTTAATAGCATAAATAGCCCTCTCAAGAGCAGCCTTCGAAGCCTCCATCAAATCAATAAACTCAGAGTCAAAGCAGAGAGTAATAGCTGCATCAGCAATATATCCATCCACATGTGCGCCAACATCTATCTTAACTATAGAATTCTCAGGAATTATAGAAGTATCATTTAATGGAGAAGTATAATGAGCTGCAATATCATTAATTGAAACATTACAAGGAAAGGCAAGTTCTCCACCCAAACTAATAATATAACGCTCCAACTCCTCACAAACATCTATAACAGGAACCCCGGGTTTCACAACACTAGAAGCATACTTCAAAGTTGAAGAAATAATCTTACCAGCCCTAACAATCTTATCAAGCTCATCACTGGACACCATAACTACACCATTAAAATTTTAAGTAAAGGAAAACTTTAAACCTATTGAGAGAAAATTAACTAATGTATTTGGGCCCGTAGCTCAGCACGGTAAGAGCACTCGGCTGATAACCGAGGGGTCGGGGGTTCAAATCCCCCCGGGCCCACCATTCTAATGAAAACTTCTTAACAATTATAGTATCTGGAAACTATAGAAAGTGAATTAAGATGCTATAGTCCCAATTAGGTTCACTAGTTGAATTTAAGCTTCATAATAATTAAACTGCTACTACTGCAATCCTTAACTGCTTTACTCCTCTAATAGTGGTTAACTTATGTGCAAGGTCCTTTATAGATTCAGATTCACCTTTAACAGCTATAATTTCCAAGCAATTCCTCTCATCTAAATGTATATGCATCGTAGAGGTAATAATATCTGTAAAATCATGTTGAACATGAGTCAACGTATCTTCCAATCCCTTAACAGTATGATCAAAAAGTAATATTATAGCTCCAGTACAAACACCCTTAATATCTTTCATCCACCTATACTCGCTTAATAAATTACGCATTGCAACTTGGATTGCCTTAGACCGATCCCTAAAACCCATAGACTTTAAAGTTTTATCAAACTCCTCTAATAATTCTCTAGGAACAGAAACACCAAATCTAACTATTCTCGACATGCATGACACCACATCACATTTCCCAATTAAACATAACTGTAACTTATTTCACTTACAAATATTTCCTAAATACATTAAATCTATTATGTAATCGGCTTCAAAATGTGTTAACGTTATGAATATAAGTGTCACCAATCTACTTACTGTGGGATGCACTATGTCAGAGACTTTGGAGAAGGAAATTAAAAAGCTTGAAGTAAGAATAAGCAACCTAATAGAGGAAAGTAAGATGCTAATTAAGGATTTAAAAGAACTTGAAAAGCAAATCCTCAAACTTTATGAAAAAGCAGGGAAAACCGAAGAAGTAGAGAAAGCAATGGAAACACGTGTAAAATCAGCGGAGAAGCTTAGAGATGTAATTAACGGTTTTGGAAGAATAGAACATATCTTTAGCCACATACTTGAATCATATGGAGAAATTATATTAACACTTGAAAAGGAACTTCAAAAAATCAAGCATCAGTAAACTAACAATCAGATAACTCCTTATTAAGAAAGCGATATGAAATGAATAAGAGAGGCGACTGACTTGTCCATAAATGAA
>JANZKD010000192.1 GCA_025061245.1 Candidatus Culexmicrobium profundum | reverse complement strand
TAGAAGCTGGAACAAAATATTTCATTATTGGGCGATCCATTTTCAATGCTGAAAATCCAGCAGAGGCTGCTAAATTCTTTAGGGATCTAGCTTTATCTTAATTTAGAATACTTTTAATATTATGCCAAATCCCTTTGTTCTTCCTTCTCTAAATACAAACCAGTCTCCTTCGCATATGTATTCTGGTTTGAAGCAAAATTCCAGTTTTACGATAGCTGTATCCCCCGTTCTTAATGGTTCCTTTTCCATTTCAATAAATTTGGCTGATTGTCTAATTGTATGAATGTGCATGACTGCTTGGTATCCTCTCTTAATTGTTGTTGGATGATGTAGTATTGTTACTTTTGCTTTAAATGATCTTACCGCTTTAGGTGTGGCATTTTTACCTAGAATGCACATTCCTTTTTCTACTTCGTCGTATGATATGTTTCTCAAGGCTAGGCATACTTCTTGGCCGGCTACAGCTTTATCGACATTTACACGGTTTACGTGTATTGATCTTACTCTTACTAATCTAAAACTTCCATCTCTAAATGGACCTAATTGCATATAGTCATCGACTTTAACTTCTCCTTGAAGTGCAAGTCCACTTACAACTGTTCCTACTCCTCTAACATTGAATTTTTCTTCGACATACATTTTGAATGGTTTATCAAGCTTTTCTTCCCATTTTAGTCTTGGGGGTAGAACGTTTAGAAATGTTCTAAGTAGATCTAATCCTTCACCTGTAGTGTTTGATACAAGGAATATGGGGACTATTCGTCTACTTGCCATGTTTCTTGCCGCAACTATAACGTCGTCGATTTCATTTACTATTATTGGGATTTTATTTATTCCTGGTTTCTTTAGTATTCTTACTACTTCGCTAATTACTCTTGAAGTTATCTCTGATGGCACCATGTCTATCTTGGTGATTACGATGAAGACTGGAATCTTTAGCACCATAGTGATTCCTAAGTGTTCTTTTGCTGTTCCAATAAATCCTGCATTAGCAGCTACACATAGCATTACGTAATCAGGTGACCTGCCTGTTACTCCTTTCAAAGTTGTTCTTAAATATCTTTCATGACCCCCTAAGTCTACAAAGCATACTAGCTTTGAGCTGTTTAGAAATACTTCTGCTTCATCAAGAGGTGTGACTAGATTATAGTTTACAATGTTTCCAATTTCATCAAATCCTAGAAAATGACTTGATATGGATGATGTTCTTCCCGACTTTAGTTCATGAAGAAACCTGACTACTTTACTTCTAGCTAAACCGTTTCCATCGTCTAATTCCCCTGAGCATAAAACACTTATTAATGTTGATTTTCCACTGTCAACATTTCCGAGAACTGGGATCATTACGTATATTGGAAAGTCTTCTTTGATCATTCTGACTAATAGCTCTAAGACTTTGCCACGTTTCCCTCGTCCTTCTCTTAGAATGCTTATTTTCGCTCCAATTTTCTCTGCCGCCATTTCCAGCCATTGCAGTGTTTCCGCTATTTCCTCTTCAGATAATCCTATGAGTGTTCCATCATTTGAGACTCCTATTTCGTAAATTGCTTCTCCTCCGCCTTCTCTTAATCTATAGCGCATTTGACTTGCCAATTTTTCAATTCTTTCTTTGTCTGGCTTAACAATTTTTAGCTTATATTCTATGTTTCCTTCTTCTTTTTCTTTACTTAGCTTTCTCCAAATCATCTTTTACGCCTACATTTACTGTCTTGAGCCATTATAACTTATGTTCTATTTAAATGAAACCTTGTTATTATATATATTGGAGTCTAGAAGTGATAATTAGTCTATGTGGATGTGGATTGAAATGGGTGATTTCAAATTTTCTGGTTCGACAACATGTTATTATAAGCTTGCATCTGAAGATCCAATCATATTTTTCAATAACTTTAAATCATCTTTGATGGCAAATTGGGTTCTTAAGTATGAAGATGAAGAGCATTTAGTTTTTAATGAAGGAGTGCTTTCTAAATTAAAAATGTATAGTGATTTATCTAGTGGACAATTTGTTATTGAAGTTGCTTTTGATGAAGTGAGAGCTTTACGAGATCTATTTAGGTTTTTTGAATTATTAATGAAAAATAACCTTATGCTTTGTAGATTGATGCTGGAGATTAATGTCATTAATAAAGATTTTTTCCTTAGAATTGCTAATCGAGTTAGAAAACTAAGAGTTAAGGGTTTAATTGAAGATTCTGAAAAGAATGCTTTTAGATGCTATGTAAGTTTTAGGCAATGTAACTTCAACGTAGCATTTTACAATGATTTTGCTAAAATTGAGATTATTACTGATTTGAAAAGTCATAGTGATCTTATTGGGCTTCGACATTTTATTGATTTCATTTCTAAAAAGTCTATTAAGAGACGGCTGTTGGATTCATTGAGAATTAGTTAGGGATATTTCTTATATTTCTCCCATAGCTCTACTATTTTGTATATTATGTTTTTAATTGGATAGCCTACGCCTACTCCAGGGCATGTTGCATCAACATAGAGGTATAATGTGGTGCCATTAATTTTTATTTTTGCATTTTTTACCCCTTCTCCCTTCAATGGTTTCTTTGTTATATGAAATGGATATAATCTGCAGCATCCAGGTCTTTCTAGATAAATTTGGCAGTAAGCTATTGGTCCATTATATCTAAGAAATATACATGAGCCATCATTTCTTTTTACCAAATAGTATTTTTCTCCAATTTGCATTGCTACAGGGCCGTATCTACGTGTTAGCTCTAGAGCTTCAATGAACTTTAATGGAATGGCAAATGCCTTACAGCAATATCCACATCGCATGCATCTCCATGTTTCTGCTTCTCGCCAGCCAATGTATTCATGTCCTTTTCTCATTCCCTTATCTCCATCGGCAAATTAGATAAAGAGTTTACCTTAAATCTTACGCTTCAAATGTTATTTTGGTGATATTTAATGAAAGTGTCGCTTGGAAAAATTGATGAAGTTGATTTATATAAGCTGATTGAAGATTTGAAGTCATCCTCTAATAATGTTGGATGTATTATCCTGTTTATTGGAGTTGTAAGGAGGGAGGCTGCTAGTGGAGGGTCTGTCTCTCATTTATATTATGAGGCATATGAAGAGCTTGCTATTAAGAAGTTGAAGGAAATAGTTGATGATGCTATTGATGGTGAGAGAGTTTTCGCAGCATGTATTCATCATGCTTTAGGAAGAATTGATGTGGGGAAAGAAACTATGTATGTTGGAGTTGCTGCTAAGCATAGGAGTGATGGTTTTAATGCAATTCAAGATATGATTGATAAGATTAAGAGTGAAGTTCCAATATGGAAGAAGGAAGTTACTAATAAAGGGGAATATTGGATTCATTAGGGTAACTCGTATTTTTGTAATTAGCTTTATTTACTTCTAGCCTATGAACTTTTTTAGGGATTTGAAATGAGTGTTAATTTAGCTTCGATTGTGGAGCGTGCAGCTATACTGTTATTGAAGGGTGCAACTACAATGCTTCCTCTAGATGTTAAGCAAGCTTTAGAGCATGCTAGAGAAATTGAAGATAATCCCTTAGCTATTGCTCAATTTAATGCTATACTGAAAAACGTTCAAATTGCTGAGAATGAAGGTATTCCAATGTGTCAAGACACTGGACTAATAATTTTCTATGTGTCTTTAGGTGAGAATTTTCCTTTAAAAGGCTCTATTTATAATGTCTTAAGGAATGCAACTATCAAAGCAACTAAAGAGATTCCATTGAGACCTAATGCTGTAGATATTGTAACTAAGAGGAATTCTGGTGATAATACAGGTAGGTTTGTCCCTTGGATTGAATTGGAAATTGTGCCGGATAGTGATATTCTTGAAATAACTGCTTTTCCTAAAGGTGGTGGAAGTGAAGCTCCCTGTATAGCTAAAGTACTTTCTCCAGCTCAAGGATTAAAGGGTGTTAAGAAACTGGTTGTTGATGTGGTGGCTGAAGCTGCTGCTAAGCCTTGTCCTCCACTTTCAATTGGTGTTGGAATTGGCGGGACTTCAGATATTGCTATGAAATTGGCTAAGAAGGCATTGCTACGACCTGTTGGAGTTAGACATGAGAATCCATTTATTGCGAAGCTTGAATCAGAACTCCTTGAACTTGTAAATCTATTGGGAATAGGTCCTCATGGTGTTGGAGGAAAGACAACCGCTTTGACAGTTAATGTTGAATATGCACATAGACACCCAGCAGCGTATCCAGTGGCTGTAGCTTTTAATTGCTGGGCAGCTAGACGTTCAAAAATGAAGATTTACTCTAATGGAGATGTTGAATTCGTTACGCATAAGCAATTAAATGAACTTTGGAGGTGAAGATGATGGCTGAATATTATTTGAAGACTCCTATAAGTGAAGATGAAGTAAGGAAATTAAAGGTTGGAGATGTAATCTACATCACTGGTATAATTATTACTGCTAGAGATTCAGCTCACGCCCGAGCGCTTGAACTATTGAGTAAAGGGGAGAAGTTGCCCGTTGATTTTAATGGCTTAGCAGTGTATCATTGTGGTCCTGTGGTAAGGAAAGTTGATGATAAATGGGAGATTGTGGCTGCTGGGCCGACTACAAGCATAAGAATGGAGGTTTATGAAGCTGATTTCATTGAAAAAACTGGGGTTCGAGTTGTTATTGGTAAGGGTGGTATGGGAAGTAAAACTGCTGAAGCGTGTAAACAATTTGGTGCGGTATATGCCATATTTACTGGTGGGGCTGCTGCTCTTGCAAGTAAAGCCATGAAAAGAGTGGTAAAGGTGGAATGGATTGACTTGGGTATTCCAGAAGCTCTATGGGTGATTGAAGTTGAAAACTTTGGACCATTAATGGTGGCAATAGACTCTCATGGAGAAAACTTCTATGAACGTGTTAATAGGGAGATTCAGAAAAGACTTAAAGAAGTAGTGTATCCTAAGATAGGCCTCTAATTTTTTCTTTTATATTTTCGAATTGATATTTGCCTGAGTATAATTTCTGAGGCTTTTCTACAAGTTTTATGAATAATAGTTGCATTAGTCTTGCATTTTTCTCCAAGAATATTCCATGTGGATTGAATACGACTAGTAGGCTTTCACTTCTTCCCTTATATCCTGGGTCCCAAACTGCAGAGAATATTGTAGCTCCGCTTCTGAGTAGTGATGATCTTGGTAACCCTATTCCAATTACATTTGCTGGAATTGATATTATCTCATTAAATCTAACTTTATATGCACCTTGAGGTAAGAATATTTTTCCATCGGCATCAAATTGGAGTGGTGTACACTTTGATATTTTACGTTTAATATTTGTTAGGTCAATATAACCTGCATCTTCAAATTTTTCTATTTCTCTTAGTGTGAGTTCTATTCCTGCTGGTTGGATTTGGATTTCATGTATTATATTCTCTATGTTAATTCCATATTTTCCTACTTTATGTCCCGGTATCACCATTTCCATCAACCTGTAAGGGAATAGGCTATAATCGTTAAATTCTATGTTATTCCCAATATGGTCTTGTCCTTAAATATTCTTTTTCAGCTTCTAGGATATCCAGGTAGAAGTCATCTTCATTTTTATGAAATTTTCTTAATATTCTTGCTGCCACTGTTGGACCTATTCCTCTCGCAGACATTGCAATTATTGCTTTTTTCCCATAACTCATTATAAGTCCTACAGTTTTCCTGAATTTTTCAACTTCTTCGTATTCTTCTGATTTTAGCTTTAATCCTCTCTTCCATTTTCTCAAAGTCTTTATTAGACGTGTTTGTGAAATTTTTGCCATTCCTATGGCTTTAGCGTTGCATTTAGGGCATCTGATTTCTTCAGGTAAATATTTGATTTTTCTTATAGTTTGCCATTGTAGGCAGTGGAAGCATATTAGTCTCACTTCTTTATCTAGTAATCGATTTTTTATCAGTTGGGCTAATGTTAGCATGGCTTTTCTTGGTGGTATGAGTTCGTAGGGCAGTGTTGAGTAGAGAATTGGATATGCTAGAGGTGAGGCTCCCTCTGCTGTTGCTTCATAAAAAATTATTTTCACCTCGTCTTTGGATATTTTTTCCAGATATTTTCTTAGTGC
>JANZKD010000166.1 GCA_025061245.1 Candidatus Culexmicrobium profundum | reverse complement strand
TTTTTGCAGCCATTGACGATGTTATTTCAAGCTTCTCTGCAATACTTTCGTCATCACTAGTTTCTTTGGCAATATCTACTTTTATTTCAAAATTTTTGATTGCAGTGACATTTATTATGGTGACTTTTCTTTTGTTTCCTCCTAGAAATGATGCCACTTTATTGGGGCTGCCAATGGTGGCTGATAAGCCTATTCTTTGAAATTCTTTTCCACATATTTCAATTAATCTTTCTAGTGCCAATGCTAGTTGTGTTCCTCTCTTATCTACAGCTAAATCGTGGATTTCATCTATTATGACCCATTGTACATTGCTTAGATGCTTCTTCATAATTTTTCCTGGAAGTATTGCTTGGAGTGTTTCTGGTGTTGTTATTAGTATGTGGGGTGGTTTTATTGCTTGTTTTCTTCTTTGCGTTGTAGGGGTGTCTCCATGTCTAACTTCAATTCTTATATTTAATTTGTCTGCAATGTTTACCATTCTTCTCAGAACATCTCTGTTTAATGCTCTGAGTGGTGTTATATAAATTGCTTGAATTCCCTTAGTTTTTTCCATGTTGATTAATTTGCTTAGAATTGGGAAGAATGCGGCTTCAGTTTTACCAGAACCTGTGGGTGCGATTAAAAGTACGTTTTTTCCTTCAAGAATTGGTGGGATTGCTTTTTCTTGAGTTTTGGTCGGTGTTATATATCCAAATTCTCTTATAACTTTTAGAAGCCTAGTATCTAGTAGTTCGAATATGTTACTTGAAGTTTTTTCCATTATTAGCTTAGTCTCCTCATAGTTCTTCTTCTCATGCTAATTTCCCGCCTTAAAAAGTCTCTGATTGCAACTCTAATAGCTTCACTTCTTGAGGGATAGATTCCAAGTCTAACAAGTTCATCGATTAGCTCGATATATATTTCTGGTATTTTTACGGTGATTATCTTCAATTTCTCCACCTATAATCATAATTTTAATTTTTTCTAATCAAATCTTCGGTTCCGAATCTTAAGTGTTTTAAGTAAATTTTTCCAAATCCATTTTGGTGAATGAATTGGAGGAGTCATTTGTAGTTTCAAGGGTTAATACTGGTATTCCAATTCTAGACAAAGCTTTACCTTCAGGTATCCCTAGAAATAATATGGTAATGATTGTGGGTGAGGGTGGAACAGGGAAGTCTGTCTTTATGTTGCAGCTTCTTCGTGAAAGACTCAAACAGGATGAGCCTTGCATTTTCATGTGCTTTGATGATGCTCCATTAGCTATAGAGCAAAATTTCGCGTCTTTTGGTTGGAATTTAAAGAGGTATATTGATGAGGGATTATTCAGATTTATTGACTGTTTTTCATTTAGAATGTCTCCTGACAAAACTAAGCTTCCCTCCTATATAACTTACATTGAGAATCCTCGGGATTTATATCAATTAACTCAAATTTTTGTTAGTACTATGGATGGGATGAATATGCATGGTAAGGGTGCTGTTTTCATTGATTCTTTAACTGAATTGCTCTCTATTACTGAACCTGCAACCGCTATTGAAACTATTAAGACGTGGAGAGCTGAGGCTGCTAAAGAGCGATTAGTAACTGTGTTCGCTACTTTTCATTTTGGAATTAAACCATTTGATGATTTGGAGCAAATTTTGGAATATGTGGTGGATGGCCTAATTGATTTGAGGTATGATCCCATCTTAATGCACCAGGGTATTTTAGTAAAGCAGTTTAGAATTAGGAAGATGAAGGGTGCTAAACATGAGACTAATTGGTTTACCTTTACAGTTAATGAGGAGGGGATAAAACCCTTAGCAATTAAATTTGAAAGAGATAAAGCTTCATTATAAATGGCTTTTTGCATCTCTCCATAAATGATCAAAGTATATTTTTGCTAATTTAACTAATTCATTATGATTGGACCATATTGCCAATAGGCTTGCAGTTTTTCCACCCAGTAGAATTAAGGCTTCTTTTTCATCTATTATTAATCCTCCACCAAACATGCCTTCCTTTAATCTAATTTCAAGGTTGATTCCAGTGATTTTTTCAAGGTCTTTTATGTTCTTTGATCCTGTCAAAATTTTTATTTCTACTCCTTTTAAAACTGCAGTTTTCATATTTTTTCCAAAGAAAGAGTAAATTCCTTCAATGCCTTGAGGTACTGCTAATTCAATTTCTCTTGTTGCTCTTTCTATCATGTTTTTTGCTTTTTCAATTATCATTAATGCGCCTCTCAATATTACGACATCAGGCTTTTCTTGTACTCCTATTTTTTCATAAAGTGGCTGTAGTTCATTTATCATTTCTGAGCTAATGTTCTGTAATTCGTTTTCAATTTTGCTAACTGAAATTTTAACTGCTTCCTTAGGTGGCTTGGGCTTGTATTTTTTGGGTTTTCCTTCTTCTATTATAATCCATCCCTTCTTCTCTAGTCTTGATAGTACATCATATATCTTTGAATATGGTATTTCGGAGTACTTGCTTAGAGAATTTGCTGTTAGTGTTCCTCTTTCAACTAATGTTACGTATGCTCTTGCTTCATATTCAGTTAAGCCTAGTTTTCGTAATCCATCAATTATATTCCTTGCCCTCATACTTTTCACCGGGTGAAGTGGCGGAGAAGCTTAAAATATTATTTCTAAATGAAGTTTAAATACTTACCCTTATAGGTGGTATAAATGAAGGTGCTAAGAAAGACTCAGAGTTTATGTCCTGTTTGCATGAAGGTTCTAGATGCTGAAGTATATGTTGATGACGATAATATTGTGAGAATTAGGAAGACTTGCCCTGAACATGGATATTTCGATGAAACCTATACCTTCTCAGATTATGAGCTTTATCAATGGGCTGAAAAATATGCGCATGATGGAAACGGTATTGAAAATCCAATGACAAGTGAAGTTAAGGGCTGCCCATTTGATTGCGGTATATGTCCAAATCATAAATCCCACACAGTTTTAGCTATAATTGATGTAACTAATCGATGTAACATGCGATGTCCAGTCTGTGTTGCAGGTGATGAGCTTCTCTTAATAAAAAATTCAAATGAAGGAAAACTTTTAACAATAGAAGAAATTGCTACTCATGTTTTTAATACGGTTGGATCTGTGCCAGTTTGCCCTAATGTTGAATATGCTGATGTTTCACATTTATCAATAATGGTCCCTGTAGTAAATAATGATGGAAGAGTAGAATGGTCTAGGATTGCAAAGATTTATCGTAAAAGAAATGTTTCAAAATTATTGGAGATAGAAACACATACTGGTCGGCGATTAAAAGTAACATTTGATCATCCACTAATAGTCTTCAGAAACGGGCGATTGAAAAAGATTTATGCCAGCGAACTAAGACAACACGACTATCTATGTGTTCTAGGTAAATTAACGCTAGGAGGGAAGAATGAATTTTGCAATCTTGATGTCCTTAGTATTCTTAGAAGCGCTCCTACTTATGAACTTCTTAATGTTTATGTTCGAAATGTTGGTTCATACTTGAAATGGCTTAAAGAACAAGTAGGTTCTTACGCAAAGATAAGTAGAATTGCAAGTATAAAAACTTGGAATTATTGGTGGAATATTAAGGGTTACATGCCGATTTTACAATTTTACAAGTTGATTGAACATTTTGAACTCCCCCTTCAATTTAAAAGGGTAATTAAACTTGGTGTAAAAGGTAAAAAATATAGTTTACCCGCAATAATTCCTTTAACAAGCAATTGGATTCGTTTCATTGCGTTATTTGTTTCGGAGGGACATCTAGATTATACTCCGGGGCAAACCTATAATATTACCTTAACTGCAAAAGATGCTAGAAAAATAATTAAAATGCTTGAAGAAATAGGGGTTAAATCATATCTTATTGATTATTCAAGATATGGAAAGCCTCTAAAGACACCTCAAGTAAGGATATCCAATAAAATTTTACTCTTAATATTCCTCTTTGGATTAAAATTAGGTAAAAAAGCATGTGAAAAACAGTTACCTAGTTTTACTCCATCTCTACCTTTAGATTTATTAAAAATAATGCTTTCAGAGTTATTTGACAGAGATGGATCAGTAGTTAGAAGTTCGCGTAGAACTTATATATTATACAAAACAACTTCTCGAAGGCTAGTTCAGCAATTACAATACATCCTAGCGCTTTTCGGTATTTCAACAAGAACCTATATGTCACCTTCTTCGAATAATCCATTAGCAAAACATGACGCCTATGAGTTACAAGTGTCGAGCAAACCTGAACTAGAAAAAGTTTTGCAAATACTTTTAGATAATTCAAAAACTGCAAGGAAACTTAAGAAATTGCTTCCTAGAAAAGGTAGGTCTACATTTAAGAGATTAGGTGACATCTTATTGGATCAAGTGAAGAGTATTAGAGAAATTGAAAACTCTTCTAATGTAGTCTATGATTTAGAGGTGCAGCATCCTTCTCATAGTTTTCTTGTTAACTCGATTTTCGTTGGAAATTGCTTCGCGAATGCTGCAGCAGCAGGATATGTTTATGAGCCGTCTCTTAAACAAATTGAGGAAATGCTGAAGACTTTAAGGTCTATTAAGCCTGTTCCCCCTCCAGCCCTTCAGCTTAGTGGCGGTGAACCAACAGTTAGACGTGATCTCCCTGAGATAATTAGAATGGCAAAGGAAATTGGCTTTGATCATATTGAAGTTAATACTAATGGCTTAGTTTTAGCTGAGAATATTGATTATTACAAATCTTTATTAGATGCTGGGATGAGCACTATTTATTTACAATTTGATGGTGTAACTGATGACATTTACATTAAACTTCGAGGTATACCGTTGTTTGAAAAGAAGCTTAAAGTAATTGAAAATGCAAGGAAGCTTGGCCATGAGAGCATAGTTTTAGTGGTAACCTTAACTAAGGGTGTCAATGACCATCAGCTCGGCGATATTATTAAATTTGCAATGGACAATTCAGATGTGGTTAGATGTGTAAATGTTCAGCCAATATCCTTCAGTGGTAGGGCAACTAAACTTGAGAGAGATGCTATGAGAATAAACACCTCTGATTTTATGAAGTTGGTTGAAGAGCAGACTGATGGATTAATTACAAGATGGGACTTTAGACCTGTTCCATCCGTAGTTCCAATTTCAAGGGCTGTAGGTGCTTTAAAGAATAAAAAGTATATTGAATTTACTACAAGCCCCTTCTGTGGTGTTGCAACCTTCTTAGTGAAAACTTCTGAAAATGAGTGGGTTCCAATAACGCGTCTGGCTGATGTAGATAAGTTCTTTTCGGCTATGAATCGTGTTTATGAACATGCAAGTAAAGGTAGAAAAACTAGAGCTTACATGAGTGCTATAAGTGCATTGAGATATGTAAAATTTGGATTGCTAAAGGATTTAGTTTGGCCCGTATTGAAAGAGGGGAGCTATAAAGCTCTCGGAAAGTTTATGCGTAGAGTAATTATGATTGGATGCATGCATTTCATGGATGTATGGAATTTTGATTTACAGCGTGTTCAACGATGTGTAATTCATTATGCACTGCCTGATGGTACTGTTAGGCCATTTTGTTCTCATAATAATATTCATAGAGAGCATATTGAAAGAAAGTTTAGTATCCCTTATGAAAAATGGGTGGAAATGTCGAGGAAAGATAGCATGTAATATTAAAATAGAAGTAGCATTTAAATAATAAGTGTAGTTAACATTCAACTGGAGGTTAAGTCTTGGTAACAGAAATAAAAGTCTTTAGAACGCCTGGAGAATTAATAAATGTTCTTGACAATGAAATTGAAAGAATAAAAACATTATTAGAACAGTACATGGGCATGTTAGATGAACAGAAAGCAAAGATTGAAAAGCTGAAGAGATTGTCAGAGTCGCTTGGCAAGCTATTTGGAAAGACACCGAAACTGGTAGCTTCACAAGAAGTTGATGTGATGGGATTAAAGTTCGTAGTAAATCCATCTCCTCACCAAGAAGTTGAAACTCTTGAAGAGATTGTTAAGAATTTAAATGATAAATTAATAGTTCTACAGAAAATTAAGAAGGCCGTTGAATCGCTAGGAATGACAATGGATGCAGAGCTTAACCTAACAGTTTCTATTGTAAATGATATTCCAACAAGAATAATGTTGA
>JANZKD010000217.1 GCA_025061245.1 Candidatus Culexmicrobium profundum | reverse complement strand
GTTCACCTCGAAATACCTTTCCAAAGGTAAAGCTTTAAGTTTTTCCACTAACATAGAGTAGCAAAATTTAAGGATTAGTACATTATAAAGATAACGTTAAATGTGAGGGAAAAAAATGAGATATGGAGCAATGAACAATCCCTACAATAATTTAATAGATGAAATAAAACTTTTTGGAGAAAATAAATTTGACTATATAGATTTAACTCTAGAAAAACCTGAAGCAACACCTGAAATACTAATTGAGAAAAAGAAGGAAATATTGGATGCTTTATCGTCCTATAATTTAGGAGTTGTAGGACACACACCATGGTATTTAGAATTAGGCCACCCCTATGAAAGTGTTAGAAAAGCCTTTTTAAAAGAAGCATTAAAAATTATCGAGGTACTAGGGAAAATAGAAGTTTCAAAAACAACAATTCATCCACTTCCAGCCTTCCCAAGAATGCATAAAAGGAAATATAGGGAGAAGATAGTTGGCTGGACCATTGACTCAATAAAAAAGATTGTAAATAAAGCCAACGAATATGGAATGATAATTGTAATTGAAAATTTAGATGGAGGAAAACTTCTCAGCCTAGAGGAATATGAAGAAATAATTGCTAAAACAATGAGCTATTTCCATCTAGACATAGGTCATGCAAATCTAGATACCCGCACAAATAGATCAGTTGAATTCATAAAGCACTTCGGAAGCCGAGGACTACTAAAACATGTACACATATCGGATAACGTTGGAGGAACAATGAAGGCAGGATGGGACCTTCACCTACCAATTGGAGCAGGAAAAATAGATTTCAAAAGCATATTCAAAGCATTAAAGGAAGTAAAATACGATGACACAATGACATTAGAAGTCTTTTCAAGAGATAGAGACTACCTAATATTGAGTAAAAATAAAGTCAAGAAACTATGGGAAGAAGTGAAGATCTAATTCAAATCGGAGGAGAGAAAATGAGTGAAGATAGAGAAGTAGAAAAATTAATAAATAAAATGCTTAAAGAAATCTTATTCCAAAAGAAGAAAGAAACTGCAAAAAGGATGGAAAAAATACTTGTGGAACTGAATGAAAATGAATTTGAAAGAGTCCTTAAAAGCAATCATATAGTAGTAATAGATTTCTGGGCTGAATGGTGCATGCCATGCAAATTCTACGAACCAATTTTCGAAAAAGTAGCAGAGAAATTAAGCGAAAAAGTAGTATTTGCAAGGGTAAACGTTGATGAAAATCCAAGACTAGCCTCAATGTACCAAATAATGGCAATACCAACAACAATAATATTTGTAAATGGCAAACCAGTTGAGAAAATGCTAGGATTAATAGGAGAAGGACAGCTAGAGAGAACAATTAAAAAATACCTAATTTGAAATATGAAATAAAACAGCACACCACTCACCGAGAAGTTAAAATTAACCATTAAATAAAAGAGAAATAAGGAATATTATGAGGGGAGAATATGAAGCTAACAGTTGTAGACTTAATAGTCCCTGAAGGATGCAACATAATACTGGGTCAAGCACATTTCATAAAAACTGTAGAGGATTTATATGAAGCAATGGTTAACTCAACTCCAAACGTGAAGTTCGGAGTAGCATTCTGTGAATCTTCAGGGCCATGCCTAATTAGACATGATGGAAACGACGAAGAATTAAGAAAAATCGCCATAGAAAATGCACTTAAACTATTAGCAGGACACTGTTTTATTATAGTAATGAAAAATGCTTACCCAATAAATGTACTCGATAGAATTAAGGCAACACCAGAAGTAGTAAGAATATTCTGCGCCTCAGCAAATCCAATTCAAGTAATAATTGCAGAAACAGAGCAAGGCAGAGGAATACTAGGCGTAATAGACGGTATGAAAAGTAAGGGAGTGGAAGATGAAGAGAAAATTAAAGAAAGAATAGAGTTCCTAAGGAAAATTGGCTATAAGAGAGGCTAAATTAAATCTTAACATTTTTTAAAGCGTCTTTTAATAGATTAAATGTTTCCCTTAAATGCTGAGAAATAACTTTCGTCTCCGATAAAACTGGCATAAAATTAGTATCTCCAACCCATCTTGGAACAACATGTAAATGTAAATGATCTACACCAGCTCCAGCAGCTCTACTAATATTTAATCCAATATTGAATCCATCTGGATTGAAAGTTAACTTCAAAATCTTTACACTAAGCTTCAACAACTTAAATATCTCCATAAACTCCTCGTCAGTTAACTCTTCAATTGAAGTTACATGACGATAAGGAGCAATCATTAAATGACCATTATTATAGGGAAAAGCATTCAAGAGAATATATGAAAATTTCCCTCTAAATAAAATGTAAAAATCCTCATCTCTGTTTAACTTGGGATATTCACATAAAAAGCACTTATTTTCATCCTTAACAGCCCTCTTTATATACTCGATTCTCCAGGGAGCCCACAGCTGCTTCAACATTAACCCCATAGATAATTCAATCAACAAGTAAATAAAATTAATATAATCTTCATACAATTTCCAGCCAAATATGGCAACACTTAAAGAGTAAATTAAGTAACATTAATTAAATTAGATTTAAAAGGTGGAAGTATGGTGACAGTATCACCAACTCTTATTTTGTCACATTTAAAGGAAAGAAAAGTTAAGAGAATATATCGTATTCTTGAAGGAGATTTAAGAATACAAACATTCTTGAAAATGGCTAACATAATGGCAGTTACAAGATTAAAATACAATGACCATGGATTAATTCACTCAAGAATAACTGCTGGAAGTGCACTTGAAATATTAAATATACTATCAAAAGAGATTACTCCAAATGCAATAAAAGATCATGGATTAAGATATGAAGACGCTAAAGTAATAGTTCTATGCGGCGCATACCTACATGATATTGGAAATGCTGTCCATAGAGAAAGACACCATCTACATGGATGCTACCTAGTAAATACAATTTTAGATGACATCCTGTTTAGTATATATAAGTCAAGGGAAAGGGCATTGAAAGTTAAATGTGAAATCTTACATTGTATATATGCTCATGACGAGAGAACATGGTGTTTAAGTTTAGAAGCAGGAGTAGTTAAAGTTGCAGATGGAACCGATATGGCTGAGGGAAGAGCTAGAATTCCATACGATTTAGGCAAGGTAGACATTCACTCTCTATCAGCATTAGCCATTAGAAAAGTGGAAATAGAAGAGGGAGATGAAAGACCGGTAAAGATAAAGGTGTTTATGGACAACCCTGCAGGAATATTTCAAATTGAACAAGTTTTGGCCAGAAAAATTGAAACATCAGCTATTAAACAGTATATCGAAGTAGTAGCTATAGAAAATGAAAAAGAAATAAAAGTGTTTAGAGGGTAACTACCATTTCTTGACCATTGCGAAGAACGATAGAAACATTAGTGCAGCGCCAACCAGCATAAATGGAATCTGAATATACCCTGACACTGTAATTGAAAGTAGGAAAGTTATCCAACCTGCACCGAAAATTAATAGCCATTGATTTATAGGCTTACCGTTCTCCTTTTCCCTTTCTTCATCTACTAATTCACTCAATTTTATTGTTCACCCTCCTTTTCAGATTTAACTTCACTGGAGGATTCTAGGAATTTTCTAACTGGAGCAAGTAACTGCGTGAACTCCATTGGGAATATGAACTTTGTCGCAGGAGTTTGACCAAGAGCCTTTAAAGCTTCAAGGTACTGTAAAGCCATAGTTTTCGGATCAACCTTACTTGCAGCCTTATATATTGTTTCTAAGGCCTGTGCATAACCTTCAGCTCTTAATATGGCTGCTTTCCTTTCACCTTCAGCCTTCAATATAGCAGCTTGACGCTCACCCTCAGCCACTCTAATAGCAGATTCACGCTTACCCTCAGCCTCTAAAATCATTGCACGCTTCGTCCTTTCAGCAGCCATCTGCTTGATCATAGCCTCTGAAACATCTCTAGGAGGAGTAATTTCTCTAATCTCAACAGTAGTAACCTTAACGCCCCATCTCTCAGTTACTTCATCAAGTTTAACTCTTAAAATATTATTTATCTCCTCCCTCTTGGCAAGAACATCGTCAAGCAATATATCACCTACAACAGCTCTTAGAGTAGTTGTAGCAATACCGACAGCTGCACCCTCAAAGTTTTGAACTTGTAAAACGCTCTTTAAGGGATCTAACACCTTATAGTAAATTAGGAAGTCTATGTCAACTGGAGCATTGTCTTTAGTGATGCAGGTTTGATGTGGAATTTCAAGGTAACGCTCTCTCAAATCTATCTTTACAGGTCTATCTACAAAGGGTAGGAGGAATATTATTCCCGGCCCCTTAGTTCCAATGCATCTTCCAAGTCTGAAGACCACCACTCGCTCATATTCCCGTACAATTCTAATTGCTGAAGCTATAAATGCAATTACAACTAGTAGGACTATTAGCCAAAATATTATTTGAAAAATATCTACTGCAAATAATTGCTGGAAAATTATCAAGTTTAATCCCCAATAAAACATTAGTTTTCTCCCTAATAATTTTATACGTCCTATTATTGAAATGCTATGGGGAAGAGAGTGAGCGAGACAATAAAAGCAATAGCAGCTACAGCTGAAAGATACATAAGACTTGACTTCAAATACAAGTTTCAATTCATATTAGATTCCATAATTATAGCAATGAACTTTGTTGGCTTTGGAATAATGGGATTCTTTATGGAAGCGAGAGGAGATGTACTTCCTCCAGGATATACCTTTGAAAAATTCATATTAGTTGGAACATACATGTGGACCATACTCACAAAGATATATGACGATTGCACAAAAGTCTTACAGGAAGAAGCAAATAGAGGAACACTAACCCTATTATTGGGAAGCAATATAACAACACCAGTAATGCTAACTGGAAGAGCATTAGCATCCACTCTAAAGTATGTATTGTTAGCATCAATATTCGGACTTCCAACCCTATACTTTATTGGAGCATTAAACCTAAAATTAAGCCAATTGCCACTAGCTATTTTATGCTTCATATGCTCATGGTTATTCATAATAGGATTATCAGCAGTCCTAACTGCATTCATAATGATTTTTAAGCGAATAGGAATGATGACCATTTCTATAATGGAAACACTAATGTTTGCAATCGGATTCTACTTCCCAATTGAAGTTCTACCAAAAGAATTATGGCCCATATTAGGAGTAATTCCATTCACCATCGGATTACAAATATTCAGAGATATATTAATACTAGGAAAAACAAGAGCAACAATAAAGGGAGTATATAGTAGCTTGGAAATGGGAATCCTAAAAATGGTTTTAGGAGCAATTATTTTTCTGATAATTACCTATTTAATAATGATACAAATTACAAAACTAGCACAAAAATGGGGTACAATAGAGCAATACTAGGTGATAACATGAAAGCCGTAAAAGCCATAAACCTAACTAAACGCTTCGGAACTAGCATCAGAAAGAAAAGAAAAATAGTGGCATTAAGAAACATAAATTTCGAAATTGATGAAAGAGAACACTTAGCAATTATGGGTCCAAGTCCCTCAGGAAAAACTACATTATTAAAGGTAATAGCAGGAATCTATCTACCTGACGAGGGAGATGTAGAGGTATATGGAATAAGCGTTAGAAAGAAGGCTAAGAAAGTAAGAAGACTTACATGCTACATATCCCCTCAAATCCAACTAAATAAAAAGTTAACTATAGGAGAAACACTTAGATTCTTTACTAAAATATCAGGAAACAAAATAGTGAGGGATGTTAGAGAACTACTGGAAAGCGTGGGAATAACCGAGAAAATATTTGATAAGAGAATAGAAATTTTATCTGATGCTCAAGTAACAGTATTAAAGTTAGCTTTAGGACTAATTAAAAAACCAAAAGTATTACTTCTTGACAACATATTTGGAACACTTGAACCCAGAGTTAGAGAAATATTCTCAACCGCAATGGAAGAAATATGTGAATCAACTACACTAGTCATGGTTGATCAAGAACTAAAAGTCCTAGACAAATTCTGTGAAAAAATACTACTTCTAAGTCGAGATGGAAGTATGATCACAATAGGATCAGTAGAAAATCTATTGGAAACATATCCATATAAATATGATATA
>JANZKD010000252.1 GCA_025061245.1 Candidatus Culexmicrobium profundum | reverse complement strand
CGGATTTATTTATTGGGACCATGTCTTCTGTTTTGAGTTTGTATACTGGTTTTGAGAAGGTTACGGGTAGACTTGGCGAGTTGTCAGTTGGTAATTTGGTTAGGGAGTATGTTTATCCTGCTACTGCTGTTGCTATTGCTAGGGCTTTGGGTAGGTTGGCTGGTGGGAAGGGTTTGAGAGTTTCTGGTGAGGTTAAGTCTTCTGTTGGTTTGTTTTATTTGCTTTGTAAGGCTTTGTTTGTTAGGTCTCCTAGGGCTAGGAGGAGGGTTGTTGATAGGAGTTCTTTTGTTATGTTGGCTATTGGTACTAGGGCTTATGAGAAGTATCTTAGGGATGCGAGGCTTGTTGTTAAGAGGGATAGTAGGATTTATTTAATGGAGCCTGTGGGTAGTGATAGGCGTAGTGTTGAGGATTTATTGAGGGATAGAGGCATTAATGTTGTTGAGCCTGTTTTGAGTAATAGTGTTGATGCTCTTCATTTGTTGGAATATTATGCTATTACTTTGCCTAGGGAGGCTTTTAGAGAGAAGCTTGAGTGGTTAAGGGGCGAATATCCCGCTTTTGTTGGGGAGGCTTTGATTATTGCTGGTATTTTGGCGGAAATTTTACCTAGAGGTGATCCTGAGAAGTATTTGTGTATTGAGATTCTTGAGCGGAGCGGTTTGAAGGAGAAGGAGGAAGGAGAGCAGACTACTTTGACTAAGTTTATATCTGAGGGGGAGGTGTGAGGTTGGGTTTAAAGGATAGTGTTAAGGTTTGGGATGATGTTTTTGATATTACTTTGGATGAAAGGTTGGCGCCTTCTCTTTGGGAGGTTTATTTTAATAAGACGCATCGCATCTATTCTGACTCACTTGAATTCTTTAAGAGAACTTATCTTTCTAGTTCTATGAAGAGAATTTTAAATAGTATTGTTAATGTTTTGAGTTCTCGTGGTGGAAGAAATATTTATCCACTATATTCTCTTTTCGGTGGAGGTAAGACGCATACTCTATTGACTATTTATCATGCCATTAAGAATCCTAAGGCTTTAGAGATTGTTAGTAGGGATTTAGCTGTAAAGTTTATGGAAATTGCCGATAAGGTTAGACTTGTTGTATTGGATTGTGATAGTGAGGAGCTTGTTCCTAGTCCCTTAAGACCCTTAAGAATGGGAATTTATTCTGTTCATACTATTTGGGGTGCATTGGCTCATCAATTGGGCAGATATGATGATTTAAGAGGCGAGGATGAGAAGAGAGTGGTTCCAACTGTGGATAGATTGAGAAGATTACTGGGAACTAAGCCGACAGTTATTCTCATAGATGAAGTTGTCAAGTATGCTAGTAGATTTGAGAAGTCTTCTAGTAAGGAATTAAGAGAGTATAGTAGAGCTGTAGTTGTTTTCATTGAAAATTTGGCTAAGGCAGTTTCAGACACAAATAGTGTACTTATAATCACACTTCCTATTAAAGTGAAGAAAATTGGTGAAACAGTTCAGATAGAGTTGTTTGAAGAGCCTTATGGTCCAAGCTTAAAGGCATTCTTTAGAGCTATTGGAAGAGTTACATCTACATATGATATTCCATTAACTGTTAGTGATGTTGTTGAAGTTTTGAAGAAGAGAATTTTTGAGGGGATAAGTGAAGATGCAAAGTCTATTGCACAAAGTGATTATCTTGGAGTATATAGTTCAGAGAGGGAGATATTCGGTGAGGGAAGTATTTATGAGGGGGGAAAGATTGCTCAATATTATCCTTACCATCCATCATACGTCAACATTTTATATGATATAGTTACAAGGGTGCCGGAACTCGAGAAGACACGAGACGCACTGAAAATTACAAGGAAGATTGTTAGATCTCTTTGGAAGAGTAGAGAGGATTATGATTTAATAATGCCATGGCATATTGACTTGAGAAGTGAAGAGATTAAGAATCTAGTTTTAACTCCAAGATACAAGGCTTTTGATGCTGTTGTTAATAGAGATCTTTTTGAAAGGGTTAGAATGACTACTAATCCAAGCTTGGCATATATTATTGCATTATCCATATTTCTTAAGACATATATTCATGGAATGGCTGTTAAAGCTGAAAAAATGTTTCCAACTAAGGAGGAAATATCATTTTATACTTATGAGAAAAGTTTGTTCCAAAAATTGGATTGTAGAGCTGTTGACATACATGATTTGGTTGAGGAATTAAAGAATGTCTTATACTTTTTACAGGAGGAAGGGGGAAGATACTGGTTCACACCCATATTTTCAGTTATTGAGCTAGTTGAAGATGAAGCCAGGAGGATAAGTAGGAGTGAAGCTTTCAGAGTATTGATAGATAATGTTAAGAAGCTCTTAGTTAAAACGCCAGATCAAATTTTACAGCCAAGTCGTGTTAGAAGAGCGCCTCCACCACAAATCTACAATTCAACTTTAGCGAGAGTAATTGATAGACCTGAGCCACCTGAAATAGAGGATACTAGAGAATACATTTTACTTGCAAGTTTAGTTACTTTAGATGAGAGCAGTATATACAAATTGCTCTACCAGGACAGCTATGGTAGAATGAAAATTTACAAGAATACTGTGACTGTAACTTATCCAGATAGTGAAGAAAGCATAATTAAGCTTCTAGAATATGCTAGAAGATGGCTTGCATGTGAGAAAATAAGTAAAGAACTTGACATACATTTCCCAGATAAGGATATAAAGGAAATTCAAGCGAAGAAGCTTAGAGATTATAAGATGAATCATGTCTACAAATACATTTTAAGAAATGCTGTAAATGCATTCAATATGATAGCATATCCAACCTATGATTTTGAGAGGCAGATGGAGTGGTTTGAAACTACTAGGGCTAAGATGGCTACCTTATCTATAATTGGTTTGGTTGAGGATACACTTTCTGAGAAGGATATTGGTAAGATTGCTAGGGAATTAAGTTTTGATGGTCTAAACTTTATGCTTAATAGTAAATTGGGAATCAATTTAACTGAGGGCAGTCATGAAATACCCGTTTCAGAATTAATAAATTACTTCTTCACTAATCCAAGATTACCTTTCGTAAAACCTGAAACTATCTTAGAATGTATTAGTGAGGGTGTAAGGAATCTGAATATTGGAATACGTAAGGGAGAAGAAATCTATTGGAAGAAGATTTATAGTGCAGAGGAATCTTTGCCAATGAGTGATATAGGCAATGTTCCAAGTAGAATTGATGAAACAGATTTAATTATACCATGGAAATTAGCAGCTAAACAGCAGATAGAGAAACTATTAGAGCTTGATGGAAAAATAATTCAAGAATTAGATCATAAGAAGAGGGTTAGAATAATCTTAAAAACCGATTTAGGAGACTATCCAATTGGAAAAGTTGCCAAGATAGATAATTTTGAAGAGTTGCTTAAGGAAGGAATCCTAATCAAGAAAGAAGAAATCATTAGAGAGGACGTTGATATCTCTCTAAGCCAAGAAGAAATCATAGTAAATCCAAATGAAATAATTGAAATTGAAGTGAAAGTTACCCCTGTAGGTGAGGTGTCAGGAAAGGTTAAAATGACAGTGACAGAGGGATCTATAGAACCAATTGAAGGGGAACTTCCAATAACTGCTAAATGGATAATACAGGCACCTTCAAAGCCGGGACTTTATGAGTATGATATTGAAACTTACATTGAAAAATTAGATAAGATCATAGGTAGAAAGCTGACTGTTACTGTTAGAAGAGAAGAGGAAGTAATTATAATAAGTAGTGGAGAAGCTGAAAAATATGTTGGTTTCGAAGTAGTTGGAGCTGAAATCAGTAACTTTACAGCCTTCGACGGTTTAGTTAGATTTTTAGGCAAACAAATTATTGTTGAAGCCGGTCGAGCCAATGTTTCTCTCGAGAATAGTAGTATCAGCTTGAACTTTAAGAATATTGAACCAGATATTATGAGGCAAATGATAAAGGATTGTAAAGATTACCTTGGATATATGCAAGCTAAAATTGTTGATTTTGACGCTAAAGTTAAAGTTGTTGAGCCAATAATAATTGACAGAAGACATGCTTCAGAATTCAAGGGATTAGAGGGAGTTAAATTATATCTTAAGAAGAAATAATTAGGGTGAATAGATGAGTACTGTTGAGAGATTCATAGTATTTCGGAAACGTAAAGTTAAAAGAAAAGGTGGTAGAGTACCGGTTATGTTTTCTGAATTTTATTCTCTACCTAATGCTAAAGAAGCAGACATGCTCAGCATATGTAGTAAGAATGAATTAATAACGCTTCTAAACGATTTAGAAGCTAAAGGAAAATATAGTCTTGAAAGTGATAGATTAAAGATTTTTAAAAAACTTTTGATCTATGCAGCTGTTAGGCAGACTATTAGAAAAGCTGAGAAGGCATTGGATCTAGGTATAATAGTTAAAAATTTAGGTTTATATGAAACTCATTTTTGGGCATCAGTACTAACTGAAACTTTTCGACGTACTTTAAGCCGCAAATTTCTCTATAGACCATCAAAAGCATTCAAGATTTTATATGGCTTAGATGTGAAGTGAAAGTATGTCTGAGATGGAGATAGTAAGAAAGATCTTGGATATATATGAAAATTATAATCCATTCTTTAATTATCTAATTCCAGAAGCTAAACGAACAATCATACCCTATCTACACCAAGTTGAGTTTACTGCTAGAACTATGCTTAGGAAACCATTAAGGACTTTAATTGCAGATGAAATTGGGTTGGGAAAAACTATAACAGCTTTAGCTATATTGAGGAAGATGTGGCGGCTTGGAATTGTTCGAAAAGTTCTGGTGCTTGTTCCAAGAATATTAGTTCAACAGTGGATTATGGAGCTGAAGAGAATTAGATTTGATCGTTGGATTAAGAGAATTGAAAGAGATACTATTAATTACCTAGTCTATGAAGGTTTCCCTGATGGAATATATATCGCGTCTATGGATTTAATTAAGCGTGATCCATACTTTGAACATGTTAAAAAAGTAGATTGGGATATGATAATAGTTGATGAAGCGCATAGGTTAGGTAAGGATACTGAAAGATTTAAGAAGATTGGTGAAGGTTTGATAGGTAATTTTCCAGATCGACACGTATTACTTTTATCTGCAACTCCCCATAGAGGTGATCCTGAAGATTACTTATCTAGGTTGAGAATACTTGATCCATACCTATTACCTGGAAAATATCTTGACAATGTAAGGTTCTATAGTTTAACTCATAATGTCTTGATTTTTAGAAGAAGTAAAACTGACATAAACGAACTATATGAGGGAAGAAAAATCTTTACTGACTGTCGATTGGAAGCTATTGTGACTCCTGCAACAATAGAAGAGCAAGAATATCACACTCTATTAATTAGATTTCTTAGAACTAAGTTAAGGGAATTTTATGAGAGGATAGGTAAAGAGGCTAAAGCCCTCGGTCTTCTTACTGCATTAATATTCAAGAGAGCATCTTCCAGCCCATATGCAGCCATGAGAACTATGGAGAATATGTTGAAGAAGAGAGCTGAATTCCTAAGACAAATGGAGGATGCCTTAGCATTTTTAGAGGATTTTGAAGATGAAGCTGCAAGTGTTGCTGATGCAATCTTTGGTTTAAGCTTTGATGACTATTCAGATTACTATGAAGATGTTAGTCTTGAACCTGACGAAGTATTGAATAAGTTTGCAGCTAAATGCTCAGTAATTCTTTCAGAAGAAGATGAGGAAACTTTAAGGAAATTATTTGACCTAGCGAAAAGAATATCGGAAAATGACAGCCGATTGAAGGCAGTAAAGCTTCTAGTTAAAGCATATTTGAAGCAAGGAAGAAAAGTCATCGTATTCAGCGAATATAAGGATACTGTTAACTACGTTTATAATGCACTAGTGAATGAACTAGGAAGCCATGCCGTCATTAGAATGACAAGTGATGAAGTAAGTGATGAAAGGAAGTTTAGGATTAGGAGACGTAGATTTGAAAAAGACCCAGAATGCAAGGTTATGGTGGCAACTGATGTAGCATCTGAAGGATTAAATTTACAAGTTGCCAGCGTCGTTATAAACTATGAGATCCCATGGTCACCCATTAAACTAGAACAGAGAATGGGAAGAGTATGGCGATTAGGACAAACTAGAGACGTTATTATTAACACCATTTTC
>JANZKD010000274.1 GCA_025061245.1 Candidatus Culexmicrobium profundum | reverse complement strand
AAAAAACTCTTAGGCTTCCTAATTTCACGGCTAAACCAAATCCTAATGATTTCATCCCTGGCATTGACTCAATTACATCAGGCTTAACCCTAGCCCTCTTCAAAACAACTGGTAGGCTTAGAGTGGCAAGCTCAACACCCCCTACTCAAAGGCCAGTAAATAACAACATATCTCTCAAAAAGGTTGTGGAGGATGTGGAGAAAGCTTTAGAGGAGATTTGGCTTAATTAACCTCCTCCAATAAGAGGTAACACGTTGAACTAAGCTTCTAATACCTAAATCAATCATAAACCAATAAAACTACAAATAAAATATATAGAATTAATAAATGTAGCAAACCGAAGAAGCATTCACATCCATTAAAGCAAAATTAAGTAAGATGGGTAACCTAGTTTTAAAACCATTATAAATCAAAACTCTTTTATTTAATTAAATATAATTAAATTTGAGGCGAATACATTGAATGAGGAGAGTGGAAGCAAGGGAAAATACACAACAGTATCAATACCAACAACCCTCTACAATAGAATCAAACAGTTAATTCAAGACACTGGATTCACCTCAGTCTCAAGCTATGTAACATATGTTTTAAGGGAAATTGTAGCTGCACATGAAGAAGCAAAGTATAGTGAACCATACACTGAGGAGGATAAGAAGAGGATAATTGAGAAGCTTAGAAAGCTAGGCTACCTAGAATAGGAGTGAAAGCCATGGTTGCACCACCCCATGGAGGAAAACTAATAAACAGAATCTCAAAGGGTAAGAGGAGGATTAGACTGTTAAGCGAAGTCGAAGAGCTACCAAAAATATTAGTCCCCAAAGATATAGCCGTTGACATTGAAAACATAGCCCACGGAGTCTTCAGCCCACTAGAGGGATTCATGAATCAGGAAGACTACCTAAACGTTTTAAATGAAATGAGACTAAGCAACGACATACCATGGACCATTCCAATAGTATTAGATGTAGATGAAGAAGCCATCAAAGACTTGAGGGAAGGAGATGAAATTGCAATCACAAATGAAGATGGAAAACCCATAGCCATCATGAAAATTGAAGAAGCATACAAGTGGAATAAAAGGGAACATGCATTCAAAGTATTCAAAACCACAGACATAGATCATCCAGGTGTAGCTAAAACAATGCAAATGAAGAATATACTTCTAGGTGGAAAGATAGAATTAATAAACGAGCTGGAAAATCCATTCCACCACTACACCCTAAGACCAGTTGAAACAAGAATACTATTCAAAGAGAAGAAGTGGAATAGGATAGTTGGATTCCAAACTAGAAATGCACCACACCTAGGCCATGAATACGTGCAAAAGGCAGCCCTAACCTTTACAGATGGACTATTTATAAACCCCCTAGTAGGATGGAAGAAGCCTGGAGACTACAAGGACCAGGTAATCCTAGAAGCCTACGACACACTAATCAAACACTACTACCCAAAAAACGCAGTGGTATTAGCAGTGCTGAGAACATCAATGAGATATGCAGGTCCAAGAGAAGCAATATTCCATGCAATACTACGAAAAAACTTTGGATGCACCCACTTCATTGTAGGAAGAGACCATGCAGGAGTAAAAAACTACTACAAACCCTACGAAGCACAGGAAATATTCAGGGAATTCCCAGACCTGGGAATAATACCATTATTCGTTAAAGAAGCATTCTACTGTACCAAGTGTGAAGGAATGGTTAGTGAGAAGATTTGTCCCCACCCAGACAAATACAAGATACGTATGAGTGGAACCAAGATTAGGAAGATGATAATGAAGAAGATTAAGCCTCCACCAACAATGATGAGGCCGGAGGTAGCGGAGGCAATACTGAAATGGGAGAATCCATTCGTAACCATCTGAGGAGGGCTGAGGGCATACTAGTAGTACACCACTGGGATGCAGATGGCATAGCCTCAGCAGCCATCATAGCTGAAAAATATGGAGAAGTAATCAATTACTGCCCACCAATAGGGCTATTCAAAGTCAATGAAACAGTACTAGATGAGCTAAAAAACAAGATCATGACGAAAAAAGATTTAATATTAATTTTAGACTGGAACATTCCATACAAGGATGTAGAAACAATAGAGAAGGCATTAGGAGTAAAAGTTGCAGTAATAGATCACCACTACAAAAGCAAACATCCGCCAAAAGCAACATACTACAATCCAGTGGCATATGGAGAGTCAGAGGAAAAATGGCCATCAACAACATGGACAATCATGAAAACCCTAAACATACAATTAAACTTGAAGGTCATATTGGGAGTATTTGGAGACTTAGAAGAAAAGGCTGTTAATCTTAAGCTCTACCATCAAGCAATAAAGCCCTATATGGAGAGGCAGAAATATTCAGTTAAAGAGCTAATTGAAGCAGCAAAGCACTTGAATGCCTGTGGAAGAATTGGAGATAGAAGAATGGTGGAGAATGCTGTTTGGAAGCTAATTGAATATGGAAACAGCCTAAAAGACGTTTTAAGCGATGAAGAGTGGTGGAGGGCGAAAGCAAAAATTGAAGCTGAAGTAAATAGGATAATAAGTTCAGGTGTAGAAGCCATTTATGGAAATATTATATTGAAGAGATTTAAAAGCCCATACAACTTAACTTCAGAGGTTGCAAGGAAACTTTCAAAGCTAAACCCCCAATCAATCATAGTTGCATTAAATGAAAATTCAAGGCTTAATGAAGCAGAAATATATGTTAGAAGGGGAAGCAAACTAAAAGTGAAGCTAACTCCAATCATAAACAAACTTGTGGAAAGGGGTTTAGAGGCTGGGGGAAAGGAGGCAGTATTTGGATTAAAAGTACCCCACAACAAACTAGAAGAAGCCCTAAAGCTAACATTAAACATGCTTATGGAGGAGTTAAAAATTGACTAGAAGGCTAATGGTAATCGGATTAGACGCGGCGCCGCCAAAGCTAATTTATGATCAATATAAAGATGAACTGCCAACCCTATCAAAGCTAATGGAAGATGGATGCAAAGCCCAGCTGAGAAGCACACATCCACCAATAACCATACCAGCATGGGCATCCATGACCACTGGTAAAACTCCAGGAGAACTTGGAATGTATGGCTTCAGACACAAGAAACCTAGAAACTACACGGACTTCTACATTGCAAACTCAAGATTCATTAAATATCCAGCCATATGGGATAAGGCTGGAGAGAAGGGGCTTAAAAGCATAGTTGTAGGAGTACCTCCAGGATATCCACCTAGAAGGATAAATGGACTATGGATTAGCTGCTTCATAACCCCAAGCAATAAATCCCAATACACCCATCCATTAAGATTGAAGAGGGAAATTGAAGGAAGATTTGGACCATACCAATTCGACGTACTATTTAGAACAGAGGAAAGGGACAAGCTAATAAAGGAACTCTGGGAGATGACCAAATATCACTTCAAAGTGTTAAGATGGTTGGCCCAGAGGAAGTGGGACTTCTTCATGTTCGTTGAAATAGGAGTTGATAGAGTTCAACACGCATTCTGGGGATACATGGACCCAGAACACCACAAGTATAAGCCTGGAAACAAGTATGAAAAAGTAATACTGGAATACTACAAGCTAATAGACAGCGAACTGGAAAAACTCCTAAAAAACACCTCTAAAGACACAGCTGTAATGGTTGTCTCAGACCATGGAGCAAAGAGAATGAAGGGAGCATTCTGCATAAATCAATGGCTCTCAGAGAAGGGATACCTAAAACTAAAAACTAAGCCATCAAAGCAGGGAATAGAACTAGCCAAAGTAGATGTAGATTGGAGCAAGACAATAGCATGGGGCTGGGGTGGATACTATGCAAGAATATACCTAAACCTAGAGGATAGAGAGGCTAATGGAATAATTAAAAGGGAAGACTACGAGCACTACAGAGATGAATTGATAGAGGAGATTAAGAAGATTAAGGGACCAAATGGAGAGAAATGGAATACAAAGGTCTACAGACCAGAGGAACTATACCCAGAGGTTAAGGGAGACCCACCAGACCTAATAGTATACCTAGACGACCTATACTGGAGAAGTGCAGGAACCCTAGGGTGGGAAAGTAAATACCTAAGGGAAAATGATAGAGGGCCAGACGATGCAGTACACGACTGGAATGGAATAATAATGATATACGATCCAGAAAAAACAGTGGAACTGAAAAGCAATGTGGTTGAAATATTTAAAGTGCATGAATTAATGCTCAAATTAATGGAAATTGAGGAGTGAAATCATGAATAAGGGATTCGTAGTATGGATAACCGGTCTACCAGGATCAGGGAAAACAACCATAGCTAGAGGGGTAGCAGAAAAATTAAGGCAGAAGGGATTAAAAGTAGAGCTACTAGATGGAGATGAAGTTAGAAGATGGCTAAGTCCAGAGGCAGGCTTCACAAGGGAGGATAGAACAAGACACCTAATAAGAGTAGCACACGTAGCAAAACTACTAGCCAGAAATGGAGTAATAGTAATAGCATCCTTCGTATCCCCATACAGAGACGTTAGAAGAAAAGCGAGAGAAATAGTTGAGGGGGAGGGAATACCATTCATAGAAGTCTACGTTGAATGCAGCCTAGAAGAATGCATTAGAAGAGACCCAAAAGGACTATATAAGAGGGCGTTGAGGGGAGAAATAAAGCACATGACAGGTATAGACGACCCATACGAATCACCTGAAAATCCAGAAGTAAAAGTAAACACTGAAAAATACAGTGCAAATGAAAATATTAGAAGGGTAATGAGGGAAATTGAAAAAATAATATAACATTCAATCACCCATATGCGTGGAATATTATTCCACAAAATTTGAATATTATGTGGATTATAAGTCCACTTTCTCCATGTTTAATGTAAGAGTTAGAAATTCATTATCTTATATATTTTCTCTAAATTAATACTCCTCCTAACCTTCTCAGCAAGCTTAGGTACAATCCTCCTCCAAACATCGAGATCTATTCTCTCCTCCGATACTAATGGGTCTAGATCAGGTAGACTTGAAAGCTCTTCTAGGTATGGTATTGAACCTATTATTTCAAGGTTTATATTGAATCTTTTAAGCCAATCCCCCTCAATACGCTTAACGCCAATTTCGAAGAATCTTCTTGGAACACCCATCCCCTCAATAATTTCTCTTTCAAGGGAGTGGTAATTAAATCTGTTTAATAGTATGCCCTTAACAAACCTCCTCTCATCATCATCCAGGTAATTGTAAGTGGCTATGGCTGAATCTATACTCCCAGCCAAGAGTATTACTGGAGCTGAGGCCATTTTAACTGTAATCATATTCGGAATATCCACAAGCCTACTGAAGAAGCCTAAACCGCGAAGCTTCGATGGACCTGAACCCTCAATGCAGACAATATCATAGTTATCTAGGAGGAAGTCTAGGCAATTTCTAACAGATTTAATTACCCTATCATACAGGGTTTCAGCCCCAACAATCCTCCTCAAACCCTCACCTATGAAGGTTAAAATCATTCCTAGAGGCTTAACATTCCTCTCAACAACTCTACCCTCAAGGATTATGTCGAATGCTCCACCTCCAAGAGGTTTAGGTGTGAAGGGATTCATCCTATAATAAGGCTCAACACCAGCTGCAACTGCTTGGAGAACTTGAGAGTAACCATACTCCCTACCATCACCACCAACATAGGTTACATTCGTGAGATTTAAAGCCTTGAACGGAGCAACCCTATAGCCATCCTCAGCAAATAATCTACAAAGTAGAGCTACAGTTAAACTCTTACCACTACCAGTACCACTAACACCAGCCCCTTGAACAGCAATAGTCTTAGCCCTAAAAACAGACACCCCCAAATAATATTACAAGTGAAAACTCATATTAAGCTAAGTTAAATCCCAATTCTACTCGAAATAATAATTTAACTCAAATCTATCCAAATATAATTGAAGTCTAATGTAAATCGAAGTGAACTAAATTGCATATAGATGAAGTTAGAAGAAAGCTTAGGAAAATTAAAAGCTATAGTGAAGAATTCGGATTAGACTTGAAAAGGAAGGAGGACAGATTCAAATGGTTCATAGCATCCATACTATTCGCAAAGAGAATATCATCAAGAATAGCCGCTAAAACATTTAGAAAATTCATGGAGGAAGACTTAACAAATCCTAAAAACATTCTATCAGCAGGATGGAATAAACTGGTTAAAGTATTGGATCCA
>JANZKD010000182.1 GCA_025061245.1 Candidatus Culexmicrobium profundum | reverse complement strand
TCCATGGTGTCCAGAAATTTAGTGGTTTAAATAAATCATATAGTGGAGGTTTAGGTATACCTGGTACATCATCTATAAAGGCGTAAGTTTGAATCACTCCGCCTATACATATAATTGATAATACTGTTGTGAGAAGTATTTTCCTTACATCTAATTTTAAAATCTCAATTAATTCAGATATCAGATTCATTTCAATTTTCCTAGTAAAATTGTTGCAAATAAGCTTAATGGTCACTCAACATAACTTATTCAATTTATCCTAAAAAGACAATGCTAAGAATTATAATTGTCTTCTGAAATCTTAGATATGGGGTTTAATATGGTTAATTATTATGATATGCCGACTCCTCTAGTTCTAGTTGATTTAGATCGATTAGAGCATAATATAACTAAAACAGCTGAAATGGCTGAGAAGAATGGTAAAATTTTATGGCCAATGTTTAAAACCTCTAAATCCTCTTTTATAGCTAAACTACAAGTTAAGGCTGGTGCCGATGGTTTTCTTTGTGGTACAATTGATGAGGCTGAAGTTTTAGTTAATCATAATTTAACTAAAAACATTATGATTGCCTATCCAGTTGTTGATAAAGTAAATTTAAATCGCCTCATTAAACTGGCTGAAAAAGATGTTAGAATTATACTTAGAATTGATAATCTAGACTTAGCGGAACATATCAATGAACATTTAAAGAAACATGAATTGCACTTTGAATATTGTGTAAAAGTTGACGTAGGGGATCATAGATTTGGAGTGAAACCTGAAAGAGTGGGAAAATTTGTAAAGAAACTTGAAAAATATTCTAATCTCAAATTCATAGGTTTAGCCACCCATCAAGGAAACGCATATGAAGCAAGCAATCCTAAGGAAGTAGAAGAAATAGCCAAAAAAACTGCTAATCTCATGGAAATAGCTGTGAAATCCTTGAGGAAATATGGTTTTGAACCTGAGATTATTGGTGCTGGCGCTACACCTACCCTTAGATTCGATGTAGAAAGTCCAGTTTACACGCATTTATTTCCTGGCAACTATATTTACTATGATAGAACTCAAGCACTCGTATATGGTTCAGCATCACTCGACAATTGTGCATTAACAGTACTTGTAACTATAATCTCAATTCCAGAACATGCTAATGGAAGTATTGCAATGATTAATGCTGGAAGCAGATTCTTTGACAAGAGGATCCACGGACATATACGGGGGTATGGTCAATTAGTTGAGTACCCTAAGGCAATTCTAATCAGTATCTCCCAAGAAGTTTCAAAGCTAGATATCACACAAGAAAGAAATATTCATGTTGGTGAAAAAGTTAGAGTCATCACCAACCATTCATGTTTTACTAATGATGGAGCATGCTTCATAATAGGGCATAGGGGTGAACATGTGGAAGAAATCATCCCAATAGATGCCAAGAGTGAAATTAGATTAGAAAAAGTGATTTTAAATAATCTTTTACTAAGCTCTTAACAATTCTTCCTCCAGTAATCTTTAAAGCATCATTTCTTAGAGAAAATGTACAACTATTCCACCTAAAATTCAGGGTGCATAGAATGCGATTTAACTGGACTAATCAATATAGCATACTACTTTTATGCTGGTTTGGATGGGTGCTTATATATTTGTGTAGATCTATCCTTCCACCACTTCTTCCAATATTAGCTAAAGAATTTAACATGTCTCATGCAGAGAGCGGAATGCTTGAAACTCTATATTTAGCTGGCTACATTTTAGTTAAAATTCCTGCTGGAATTATGGTTAATAAGTTAGGTACTAGAAAAACTCTCGTGATAGGTATTGTAGGATACGCTCTCTCCACGCTTTTAAACTTCTTTGCAACCAACCTATTTCACATATCTCTTCTAAGGTTTCTTCTAGGATTCTTTCAAGGAATCCATCTCCCTATAGCTAATATGCTCCTCTCAGAAAAATTTGGTAAAATGCAAGGAAAAGCAATAGGATTTCATGAATCAGGTCCAAATGTCGGTAATACCATTGCTCTTCCATTAACCATCTTCATAATTTCCATTTGGAATTGGAGATTTGCCTTTCTTTTAATCTCATTGCCAGCATTTTTATTGGCAATATTTATGTACATTACATTGGAAGATGAAAAATATAATGATGAGAGGAATGGTAATTTACAAATAAGATGCAATAGAGATGTTAAGTTGAGAAGTTTCTTATTCTTACTCTTCCCCTTAGCCTTGGCTCATTCTATTTACAATTTATGTCTTAGAACATTGTTTACATTTATTCCCTCATATCTAGTTGAATTTAGGGGTTTTGATTTTTGGTTAGCTGGCTGGACAGCGTCTCTTTTACCAGCAGCCGGTATATTTGCCAAAATGTCAAGTGGATATTTTTCTGAGCTTATTGGAGATAGAAATGCTATTTTCTTATCTATACTTATTAGTGGCTTAATGTTATTTACATTAACAATCGTGTATGATTTAAATTTAACTTATCTAGTTCTAATAATCATCGGCTTATCTCTCTATGCATATTCTCCTATAATTTACTCATCAGTAACTAAGTCTTTACCCACTGAACTGAAATCTCTAGGTTTAGGGGTTGTTACCATGATTGGAAACATTGTAGGAGCTTTTTCTACATACCTAGCTGGATTCCTCATAGATTTTCAAGGATATGTTTCTGCACTAAGAATTATTTCAATTATAACACTATTTTCATCCTTAATATTTTACATCTCTATGCGGAAGACAAATTAAATCCTGATGAAACAACAAAGTTAACGCCGCGATCAATTTTTAAAATTACTGATGCAATAACTGTGGGGAAAGATAGGTAATTTAGCTTGACTTTAAAGTTCTCTGTTAACTTTACTTCTCCAATAACCTCTAAGTTTTCTCTCGGATTCAAGATTATATTTGGCTTGTATTTAAGCACTAGTTCCATATCTTTCCTTATTAATGGTCTTATCTCAATTGATTTTTCCTTTTCACTATGATTTTTGATGTTTAGTTTAAATTGTCCTCTATGATTCTCAAAGGATTCATCGCTTGTCCAACAATCAATTTTAGTATTCCCCCATTGAAGCTTCATCCCAGCTATTCTAGGCATAATTCCATTTTTCAATGGTTGCCCTGGCTGACCCTTAACTAAAACTTCTAATCTATCTCCAGTAACGGGATCTTTCCACTTCATCGAATACACTTTCAACTTGTGAAATATTTTTCTTCTTTTTGACACTTGAAATTCTGCAAAGGGATGATCAACTAAAAAATTATTTATGATGGAATCTCCCCCGAAGTAGTATAACCACATATAGCTTCTAGGCTTCTTTGGATTGCCTAAAATAGCTGGTTTAAATCCAATTCTCGCGTAAAATCTATGCATCTTTATATCTGATGGATCACACATCAAGTAAACTATGTTATGGCCTAATTTTACTGCTATGTTTATGCATTTTTCAATAAGCCTTGACCCTATACCTCTACCTTGATAATTTGGATGTACAATTATATTCACAATCTCAGCATATGGTGGAAAAACTGTATCCAATGTAACCTTTCCAAGCACCTTCCCATTCAGCTCAGCTACAAGGATTCTACTATAATCACAATTTATTGAAAAATCCACTATTCTATATGCTTGTTTCTCACTTAATTTCCAGCCAACTGAAGCATACAGATCAACTAAACCAGCTACATCTGACATTTTTACTTCTCTAATTTCAATGGAACTCGCCACTCTTTCACCTTAAACTATACGGGTTAATATAAACTTCGATGACTATTGTTTGAACCTAGTATATTTTAGCTTTACTTAAAACTATATTTCCAAATTGCTAAGGGAAAAATTTAGAACAATTATTAATTTCAAATAATTATGCTTGACTTTATATTTGAAGGGACTGCTAAATGGAAGGGTGAAACTGGATCAGATGTAATGATAAGAGACAAATACATTACTACGATTAGTCCTCCACCAGAATTTGGAGGCAAAAAAGAATACATTGTTCCCGAAGAACTCTTTGCAGCTTCATTGGCTTCATGTATGAACACTTTATTTCTATTAATTGCAATGAATTCTAAGTTAAAACTTAAATCTCTTGAAACTAAAGCTTTGTTAAATATGAGTGTTGAGGATTAGAGAAGTTAATTTTCACAAAGATACATTTTCAATTAACAATTTCACTTGAGAAAGATACGAAGTGGGAGAGAAAAGGCTAGAGCTTGCTTTGAAATGGCTCAAGAAATATGCCCATTAAGACAATCCTAGGGAGAAGGAGTTCCAATAAGCTTTGAATTACTGCTAAAGTATCATAGCCACTTAACCAGTTAATTCAAATTTAATTTTATTTATATTGTCATAATGTTTATTTAATATTAAAACTTTAATGTTAATTATTTATAGCATAATCATTGATTTAGTTTAAGTTTATTTTATTTTTTCTAATATTATTGCGGGACAAATTTTCACTATACCCTCCATTGAGCTTAATTTCTTCGTGAATTCTGTTAATTCATGAGAATTTCTAAACCAGCATTCTATTAGTATCATATGATCTCCACTTGCAGAGTATAGGCTTTGAACTTCTTTCATATTTTTTAGTTTTTCTAGGGTTGGGATGAAGTATTCTGGTTTTGTATCAATTCCTATCAGTGCATTTATTTCAAATCCAATCTTCCTTAGGTCTACTTCTATAGTGTATTTTTTAATAATTCCTTTTCTTTCTAGTTTTCTCACTCTTTTTCTTATTGCTGTTTCACTTACTCCTAGCATTTTTGCAATTTGTAGAAAGGGTGTTCTAGCATTTTTGCGCAATATCTTCAATAGCTCTAGGTCTGAAATTCGAACCATAAGACTTATAAATTCAAACAAATATATAACTTTAACGGAACCTGGAGGTTAGGTTATGAAGGAGACTCTTAAAAATTTGGTGAAGGCTTTCATTGGTGAAAGCCAAGCAAGAAATCGTTATACCTTTTATTCAAAAATTGCTAAGAAGGAAGGTTACAATCAAATTTCAGAAATATTTCTCATAACTGCTGAAAATGAGAGAGAGCATGCCTATAATTTATTCAAACTAATTAACAAGTTAATAGAAGAAAGCAGAGAAAAGCTAGACGAAATTACTGTTGAAGCAGTAGCTCCAACAACTCTTGGCAATACCATTGAAAACTTGAAAGCTGCAATTGCAGGAGAAAACTACGAGTACACTAAGATGTATCCTGAGTTTGCCAGAGTAGCTGAAGAAGAGGGTTATCTTGGAATTGCAAGTAAATTGAGAGCTATAGCTAAAGCTGAAGAACATCATGAAGAGAGATTTAAAAAATTATTAAAAGAAGTTGAGGCTGGAACTGTCTTTAAAAAGGAAAAAGATGTTTGGTGGGTTTGTAGAGAGTGTGGATATGTGCACTATGGAAAGGAGCCGCCAGAAATTTGTCCATCATGTGGTCACTCAAAGAACTACTTCCAATTAAAGTGTGAAGAATATTGAAGTGTAATCATGAGAGTTAAGAAAAGGCTAATCCACATGTAGCTTTTTGAAATGTTATAGAGCTTTTACACTCTTTGAAAATTTACAAATGTAATGTTTGTGGGAATATAGTTGAGGTTTTACATGAAGGTGCAGGAAAGCTTGTATGTTGTGGTCAACCCATGGAGCTACTAGAAGAAAACGGAGATGTTGGAAAGGAAAAACATGTTCCAGTAGTAGAAAAGACAGATAAAGGGTATAAGAGTGAGGGGTGGCTCAATACCTCATCCTATGGAGTAGCATCACTTCATTGAATGGATTGACGTTATAGTTGATGGTGTTGTTCATAGGAAGTTTCTTAAGCTAGGAGTTAAACCTGAAGCTGAATTTGAAATAAAGGCTAACGAAGTTAAAGTAAGAGAGTACTGCAATCTTCATGGACTATGGAAGGCTGAATTATGAAGGTCAGGAGCATCGACTTAAAAGTCTTGTATATATTTATGATTTAGACAATAAGTTATGGGAGATGTAGAATATGGAAAATAAGGAACAGATTGTTCTTGAGGCAATGAAGAAGGCTGGAAAACCAGTTAGACCAGGTGATATAGCAAAAATGACAGGTTTAGACAGTAAAGAAGTTTCAAAAATTATACGTGCACTTAAGAAGAATGGAAAAGTAATTTCTCCAAAGCGTTGTTATTATGCGCCAGCTTAAATAAGTAGCTAGTTCTTTTCCTCCTATCCTTTTATTTTATTGCCATTTAACTAATACTACTGGTGTTTTCCCAAGATATTCAGCTGCAGTCATAATTTTCACTCCTTCTCTTTCAGCTTTCTTCCAGACTTCTTTTGTATGTTCT